>NZ_JBEYLC010000004.1:0-194175 GCF_040635885.1 Nocardiopsis sp. NPDC006832
CACGGGACTACGAGCGCGACCCGGCGGTGTCCGAGGCGATGGTGCGCTGGGCCGCGATCGGTCAGATGGCCCGACGCCTCGCCCGAGGACGAGATGCCGTCCGTCAGCGTGCTTGGACGAGCCAGGATCTCATTTCCTGACCCTTCTCAAACACGCTCTTACCGAGAGCGCTTCGGTCTCTTCCGCTGAGAACCTCGGAGCAATGCTGGTGGACGTTTGCGTACCACTTGAGACCCGGGGCCGAGGGATTCGGCCCCGATGACCTTCCGGCGCCCGAACCCGGCGACCTCGATGGTGAGGTCGGTGGCCCCGGCCAGGTCGGTCAGGTCCACCGGACCTGGTCCACGTACCAACAATGTTCGTAGGCGCGGCATGTCCCGAAGCCACATGGGTGGGCGCATGGTCGCCGCACCATGAATCAGTTCCAGACGACGTACCGCCGGTAGCGACGCGAGTACCTTCGCCGATGCCGGGGTGGTCGCCAAGGCTTCGCTCAGCTCCAGATCCTCGAGCAGTGGAAGTTCCCTCAGCGGAGTCAGATCCAGTTCCGGGTTCACCTCTCCGTAGTAGAAGAAATGGGACAGAGATTCGCTCTGACTAGCGATCCCTTCGATGTCCTTGAGTTCCGGACAGCTCAACAATCGGACCTTCTCCATCGAATCCGGAACGGTCGCAAGGTAGTTCAGATCGGAAATTGTCTTGTCATGCCGGATCGAGAATTCGCTCAGGCGATCCACCGGAAGGAGGTCTCGGAGCGGCTCGCGCGGGAGCCCGTACCCGAACCCCATCTCTTCCAGGGTCACCATCTCGCTGAGGAGTCCCAGGTCATCGGTGAGGGCAGGGTGCGAAAGCACGATTTGCTCGAGAGGACTGTCGATGAGGGGTGCGATGCTGGGGGTGAAGGTGAGGCCGAGGCACATCAGGAGACGCAGCGAGGGCATTCCGCGTAGTGGTTCCAGATCGATGTTCCACTGCTCGTCAGACGAATCCGGGCTCAGGATGAGCGAGACCAATCGGGATATCCTCGACAACGTCTTGACGGAGTCGTTCGCACGACCCCTCAAGACAAGTGATCGGATCGCTTCGATTTCATTGTGGGAGGCGATGAGATCGAGGTGTTCGGCCCAGATGGGGAAGGCGTAGGTATAGGTGGTGAGGGTGTCGACCAAGAGCACTTCGGCGAGCTCTACTGAGGGGTCGCGCTCCCATGCTTCGTCCACCGCGAAGAACGTGTCCCTGCCGCGGAAAGGTAGAGCCTGTTCGATGACGGAATATGATCCGGGCCCGCCGATATGGGACGCCGCCCTGATCGACTTGGCGGCCTCTCGCGCGTTGGTCGGTGGGGTACGGGCCAGGAGCGGCAGAGCGGCCTCGCCCACCAGACTCAGTGCGTGCACGTGTTCCTTGGTTCTCGGCGGGAGGATGCGCTGAACCCTCTCGGTCACCTCCGAGTGGAGCCGTTCGGCGAGTTGAGGTGAGGTCTCCAGGCAGGCGAACGCCACCAGCAGTAGCCGGTCGTGGTGTTTCTTGACCTGGTCCGCGCGTTCCAGTAGCCCGGTGACCAGTTCCTCGCGCTGGGCCGGGGTGGCGTGTCCGGCGGCCATGACCACGACCTCGTGCCACTGGTCGTCGTGGGCGTGCTTGACCAACAGCGGGAGACTGTCCTCCTCCACCAGGGCCTTGGCCGCCAGGTACTCCTCGAAGGTGCGGTGCAGGAAGCTCACCCGGTCGACGGTCGGGCACTGGAGCAGCCCGCTGCGCACCCTCAGATGCGTGAAGACCTCCTCCGGGCCCTCTTCGATGTGGTGCATCGCGGCCAGGAGCCTGCCGACCTGACGCTTGGCGGTGGTGATCGGGGCGTCCGAACTGCCGTTGAGGATCAGCCACTTGGCCAGCTCCTGCAGCAGGAGCACCAACTCCCGGCGCGAGAGGTCCACGCCCGGGACCCCGCGCTGGTGGTCGCGCTCCTTGAGCAGCATGGCCAGCGCCGCCTCGTACACCTCCATCCGATCCCGTGGCAGGGACGTGTGCCGATCCCGGTGCAGCGCGCACAATAGGGCGCAGAGCAACGGTGTGGAGGCGATGGATCTCAAGTGGCGTTGGCCCAGCACCTTCCGAGTGAGTTCGGCTTCGTGCCGGGTCAGCACCGCGCGTTCGGTCTCTTCGGTGACCTCACCGCGTACCGCTTCGTGCCAATGGTGGATGAAGGCCCGTACGTCCTCCTCACCGAGTGGTTGGAGCTCGGCGGCGGTGAACCCCTCCGTGTCCAACCAGGACTCCGAGGCCGCACCGGGCCTGGTGGTGACCACGTAACGGCAGTTGGGAAAATCGGTGAGCAGGCCACGCAGCCAACGGCGGGCGGCCTCACGCTGGCTCTGTGGAAGTTCGTCCACCCCGTCAAGCAGAACGATGCCCCGGCCCTGGGACATCACCGTGGTGGCCCAACCCGCAGGGGCCTGATCGGCCAGGTGACGGCCGGTGTGCCGGACGAAGTCGGCGGGCTCGGGCAGGTCGCGGTCCACGTACTCGCGCAGCGGAACCAGGAAGGGCACCGACCCGGTCCAGGAGGCCATCGTCTCGGGGAAGTCTCCCTGTCCGGCCCGCACACCCACCCAACGGAGCAGGGTGGTCTTGCCCGAACCCGCCGGACCGCGCAGGAAGGTGCGCCGGTGCAGGGCCAGGACCTGCTCCACACGAAGATCACCGGTCGGGTAGGGAGAGTCATGATCGAAGAGGTCGAGCTCCCTCTCCCGCCACTCACCGGACACCCGCAGGCTCAGATACGCCGTGCTCAGCGGATATCTCCTCGTTCCCGCTTCGGTGCCGAACAGCTCCAGCACGTCCCACCGCTCCGCCGCCTTGCGGCGGTAGGCGGTCAGGAAAGCCGCGTCCTCGTCACGCTCGCGTCCGGCGAGTTCCTCCTGCCTCGGCACCCGGTCCAGGAGTTCCTCGACCTTGCCCAGGAGCAGCGTCTCCCGCCGCAACAACTCGGTGAACGCACCCGTCTGGAACCGTGGCAGCGCCGACAGGGTCGCCATCACGTACGCGCACGACTCCGGCAGCACCCGGTCGTATAGGGCCACCGCCGCCTGACTCAGGTCCCGGGTCGCCCGTGGCGCTTTGGCGCGCAGGTACCGCTCCAGGTACAGCGGATCCAGGTCCTGCTCGAACAGGGTGCGGTCGGTCAGCCCGGCCTTGTCGAAGGTGTCGGCCACGGCGAGCACCGCCGCCTCGCGTTCGTTCTCGGCCAGTCCGCGGAACTCGTGATCGAGGTAGCCGAGCACCCGTTCTGCGACGCTCTCCTCGATCTCGTCGAAGCGGCGCTTGAGTCTGCGCCGCTCACGGCTTCCGGTGACCTTCTCCTGCACGAGGTCGGCCACGGTGGTCGCGGCGCTCTCGGCGAGCGGGTTGCCGATCCAGATCCCACAGGCGGCCTTGACGACCGACACGCCCAGTTTCAGCGCGGCTTCGAACACGAACGCTCCGGAGGGGGAGGGGACAGGGGGTCCCTCCAGATTAGAACGAGAAGGGCCGGTTCGGTGGGTTTTCCACAGCCCGAACCGGCCCGGTCCCTCGGGCCCGCCCGCTCCGTGCGGGCGGGCCTCGTCCTCCCTACAGCCCTTCGGTGGTGAAGACCGTGTCCGGTTCGTCGGCGAATCCGTCGGGCCCGCCCAGGAACACGGCGTACTCGTCGTCGGCCGTGCGGTACATGGACTGTTCGGCGGTGCTCAGCACCAGGTCGGCGTGCCCGTCACCGTCGTAGTCGGCCAGCGAGTGGTGGCGCAGGTAACCCAGGTCGGAGGAGGGCACCGGCACGGTGACCGCGCCCTCACCGGTCGGTCCCTCGGCTCCGCCCAGGAGCAGGGTGGCCTCGGAGTAGCCGTGGAACGGTCCGGTCATGGCGACGACGTCATCGACACCGTCGCCGTCGACGTCGCCGACCAACAACCCGTTGCCGAACCCGTCGCCGTCCTCGGCCGCGCCGGGAACGCCCTCGGTGTCACGGTCGACGCGTACCGGATCGGCGTCCAGGTAGCCCTCGGCGGAGAGGTGGGTGTCCACGTACCCGGGGTGCAGTTCGTCGTCGTGGCCGGGCTCGTTGTTGGGGATCCCGCTCACCCCGACGAGCAGGTCGGTCGCGCCGTCGCCGTCGACGTCGCCGGCCACGTGTTCGTGTCCGGGCGCGGTGTCGCCCACGATCTCCTGGGCGGGGCCCTCCGGACCCGAACGCAGTACCACGTGGGATACGGGCGACTCGTCGGAACCGCGGACCAGCAGTAGGTCCTCGTAGGCGTCGCCGTCGGCGTCGAACGCCCTGATCGTCGCGTCGTCCGCGTCGCTCGGCAATGGAAGTTCGTCGGTGGCGGCGGGGGCGCCCTCACGGTCGAAGGGGCCGTGGTGGAAGGTGCTCTCCCATTCGTTGGTGGGGGTGCCCATGAGGCTGTCCAGGACCGCGACGTCGGTGTCGCCGTCACCGTTCATGTCGCCCACGGCCAGGGAGATCGCGTTCATACCCGAGGGGTGGTCCACCGAGAGCCAGGGCAGCGGGACGGCCGGCCCGACGGGACCCTCCGGACCGCCCCACACGAGGTATCCGCCGTCCTGTGCGTCGACGATGAGGTCGGTGTGACCATCTCCGTCCAGGTCGCCGGTGTCCATGACCAGCATGTATTCCTGTTCCCCGGACAGTTCCAGGTCGGATCGGGTCAGGACCACGGAGCGTTCGACGTCGAGTCCGCCCTCGCCGCCGAAGAGCGCTCCGACGTACGGTTCGCCCTCGAACTCACCGCCCACATACCCATGGACGGGCAGCAGGGGGAGTCCGTCCACGAGGATTCCGGTTTCTCCCCGGGCGGGGGCGGCGTCGGACAGGTCGGTGGTGGCGTTTGCGCAACCGGCCGCGGCGATCAGGGTGAGGGCCAGGAGCGGTGGAAGGGTGAACCGTTGCTTCATGCGGGAGGTCTTTCGATGGAGTGGATGCTCGTGTGGGTTCGACGCGCGGGCATTGAAATCCGTTGACGGAACCCTACTGATGGGTGCAGGTTTCCTACGGAACCGGGTGTCGAAAGGTGGGTCGGTCCCGTTCGGGCGCACGAGGAAGCGGGCCGGGCGGCGATGCCGTCCGACCCGCTCGGGTGGGGGTGATGCCTTCCAAGCGCTACCGGGTGACCTTCGCGGAGATCTCGTCCAGGTCGGCGTCACTGGTCTCCCTGCCGACCAGCAGGGCGCCCAGGGTGATGCACCCGACCAGGACCAGATAACCGCCGACCCAGGCCAGACCGAAGGTGCCGGCCAGCCAGGTCGCGATGTAGGGCGCGAAGGAGGCGCCCAGCAGGCTGGCCAGGTTGTAGGCGGCCGAGGCGCCGGTGTAGCGGACCCTGGTCGGGAACAGCTCGGGCAGGACCGCGGCCATGGGGCCGAAGGTCAGACCCATCAGGGACAGACCGATGATCAGGAAGGCCATCACGCCGAAGGTGCTGCCGCTGCCCAGCAGCGGGCCCATGGCGAAACCGAACACGATGATGGCGACGGTGACCGTGACCAGGGTGGGTTTGCGACCGAAGCGGTCGGCCAGCAGACCCGAGATCGGGGTGAAGATCCCGAAGAACACCACACCGATGAGCAGGAACACCAGGAACTGCGAACGCTCGTATCCCAGGCCGGTGACCGGATCGGTGCCGAAGCCCAGCGAGAACACCGTCATCAGGTAGAACAGCACGTAGGTCGCCAGCATGATCAGGGTGCCGATGACCACGGCCGGCCAGTTGCTGCGGAACAGCTCGACGATGGGGGTCTTGACGCGCTCACCGGAGGCGACGATCTTGGCGAAGGCCGGGGTCTCGTGCAGGGTCAGGCGCACCCACAGGCCGATGACGATCAGCACGATGGAGATCAGGAAGGGGATCCGCCAGCCGTAGGCCAGGAACGCCTCGTCGCTCATGGCCTGGCTCAGGATGAGGAAGACCCCGTTGGCCAGAAAGAACCCGATCGGCGCGCCCAACTGTGGGAACGTGCCATAGAAGCCGCGCTTGCCGGCGGGGGCGTTCTCGGTGGCCAGCAGTGCCGCGCCGCCCCACTCGCCGCCCAGTCCCAGTCCCTGACCGAACCGGCACAGCGCCAGCAGCAGGGGCGCGGCCACGCCGATCTGCGCGTAGGTGGGCAGTAGGCCGATCGCCACGGTGGCGATGCCCATGGTCAGCAGGGACGCCACGAGGGTGGTCTTGCGTCCGATGCGGTCGCCGAAGTGACCGAAGAGCCAGGAACCGATGGGGCGGGCCACGAAGGCGATGGCGAAGGTCGCCAGCGACTGCAGGCGGGCCGCCATCATGTCGCCCTCGGGGAAGAACAGGTAGGGGAAGACCAGGACCGCGGCGGTCGCGTAGACGTAGAAGTCGTAGAACTCGATGGACGTGCCCACGAGGCTCGCCGTGAGGACCTTCCGCTTGGGGTTGGTCGGGGGTTGCGCCGACTCGGCCGGTGGCCGTTGCGGCGACGGTTTCCCTGCGGAGACGTCCGTCATTTGACTTCTTTCCAGGTCAGTGCGGGTTGATGGCTGAATATTAGTTCCCGTGGACATTATGTGGAACATTTGTCTCGCGATGTGGACGCATGGGGGGCGATGTCCATGTCGGGGGTAAGGCTTGAACGCGAAAACCCCTGCCATCTCGGGCTTTTGGCGTCCTGGGTGATCAGGGCCACTCGGCATGATCGATTCTTGGCGGTGCAGACCCCCGGCTTCAGCCGTGGGGTTAGGTGCTCTCCGTATCCGGTAGACTACTTTTCGTCCACGACAGCCAAGTGGACACGCGCCGCAGGGCATGCGGTGCCAGCCTGTGGAGACCTCGGGGTTGCCCGGTCTGTGAAGCAGGAACCAGCTACGGCCGCGAGGCGCGTAGCGCCACCCGGCCGTCAGGCCGGGTCGGAATCCCCCGGCTTCAGCCACGGGGAGGAAGTCAAGTCACGCCCGCCGGAGTCCGTCTCGTCATGTGGATGGAAAGCGGCTCTCCGAGCCGAGGAGGACCCCATAGCACAAGGACTCCTGGTGCTCAGCGGCGCCGCCTATTCCGGACTCGCCGCCACCGCTCGCGGGCCGGGGCCCTGGTCGCTTGACGGGGCGCGGGGTCAGCGGCGGCGGGTCGGGGGGTTCTTCCCCGAACGGATCCGCGGCACCCCGCTGACCCGGACCACCCGGGTGCAGTTGTCCCGGAAACGCTTCACCAGTTCGCCGTTGGGTCGATCACTGCGTTCCACCCACTCCCGGGCGGCGCTCGCTCCGGCGCCGCCCGCCCGCTGTCGCCGGTGCAGTCGGCGTTCGCGCACCAGGTCGGTGGCCTCCACGTACCAGAGTTCGGCCAACAATCCCCGAACCTGATCCCAGGGGGAGTGATCGGAGGCCAGGTAGTTGCCCTCGGTCACCACCAGCCGGGTGTGCGGTTCGATCACGTGGCGCGCGGCGACGGGTTCGTGCAGCCGACGGTCGTAGTCGGGCACGTAGACCGGGTGGTCGGTCTCCACCGGCAACCGGCGCAGCATCGCCAGGTAGCCGTGGACGTCGAAGGTGTCGGGGGCGCCCTTGCGGTCGCTCCTGCCCAACCGTTCGAGCCGGGCGTTGGACAGGTGGTAGCCGTCCATGGGCAGGTAGCCGGCGGTGTCCGGGCCCAAGGTCTCGTTCACCGTGTGCACCAGGTAACGGGCCAGGGTGGACTTGCCGGCGGCCGGTGCACCGGCCAGCCCGAGCACGGTACGGCGGGTGTTCTCCCCACCGGTGGGGGGAACCATGGCGAGGACGTCGGCCACGAGGGAGTCGAGCATGGACTCCAGCCTACGTCGAACCGGGGCCCTACACCCGATCAGCCCGCAGATCGGACAGGCACGCTCCGATGATCGGGGCGCAGAGGTCGCCCAAGGGCACCGACGGATCGATGAGCCACCGCACCAGGCAGCCCTCGATGGCGCCGATGAGTACGGCCGCCTCGGCCGGGCCCGAGCCGGGGCGTAGGTCACCCTCCCGGGCGCCTTCGCGCAGCAGTTCGGTGAGCATGGCCCGGTGGTCGCGGTACACGGAGTCCATGTCCGGGGTACCGGCCGGCCTCGGGGTGTGTTCGGCCGCCCACAGGTCGGTCAGGACCCGGGCGGGGTCGGGCTGTTCGGCCCACGACTCCAGGGTCGATCGCAGTAGTTCGGTGAGCCGCTCCACCGCCGGGCGGTGCGGCTCTCGTGCGCCGCGCGGCGGGTGGGCGGTGCGTTCGGCCACGAGCGAGACCTCGGCGGCCACGTCCTCGCCCCCGGTGGCGGCGAGGCCCTCGCGGTACAACACCCGGATTGCCGAGGAGCGGATCTCCTCACGCCGTGCCGCTTGGTCGACCCGTTCGGGAGCCATCCGCGCCGTCCTCCTGGTGTGCCGGGTGCGTCTTCGGAAGCATAGGGCCCGGTGCAGGCCGGTCCGGACCCTGGCGAGTGCCGCCAGGCGCGGAGCCGAGGAGGGGCGGGGCCGCCGGCGATCGGCGGCCCCGCGAAGCGTCAGGGGGCGTGCCCGACGAAGGCCAGGGCCTGGCGCACCAGGACACCCTGGCCACCCTGCATCTCCTCGCGCACCTGAGGGCTGGTGGCCTCGTCCGGGGTGAACCACACCAGGTCCAGGGCGTCCTGGCGGGGCTGGCAGTCACCGCTCACCGGAACGACGTAGGCCATGGCCACCGCGTGCTGGCGGGGGTCGTGGAACGGGGTGATCCCGGGGGTGGGGAAGTACTCGGCGACCGTGAACGGCTGCGGGGAACTGGGGATGCGGGGCAGGGCCACCGGGCCCAGGTCCTTCTCCAGGTGGCGCAGGAGCGCGTCACGCACCCGTTCGTGGTAGAGAACCCGGCCCGAGACCACCGAGCGGTTGAAGCTTCCGTCGGAGCCGGCCCGCATGAGCAGGCCCACGTGTGTCACCTCGCCGCTCTCGTCGACTCGGACGGGCACCGCTTGGACGTAGAGCACGGGCATGCGGCCACGGACATCCTCCAACTCCTCGGAGGAGAACCAACCGGGCTGGGTGTCGGCGGTTTCGGTCATGGGGTGCGCGGCCGTCGTCCGCTCGGGACGGTCGATGGGCCGCTCCCTCCCTTCGCTCTGGTCGTGTCCCTCGATGCGGTCATCCTCCCGTGCCCCGAGGGGTTCGGGAGCACCGGCCGTCACATGGGCGTCCAAGTACCGCTTTTACCGCACGGGAGTCGAGAAAGCACGGTGCGGGTCCGTCTTCGGGAGTGTCCGAGAGGGATCTGTGTGGGCTCTGTGGAGCGTGCCCCGGGTCGGGATGCTCGGGAGAACGCGCGGTGAGGTGAGACCGAACCATCCGCGGAGCCACATCGACGAGATTTCGGGGGTTTTTCTCATCAAAAGCCTCCCGCAACCTCTCTGAAGAGGTTACGATCTCGTACGCGGTTGCGTAGTGGAAAGGTTACGTCCGGTGAGAGGTGGCCCGAGTGGCGAAGGATGTACCGTTCTCGGCCCGGGAACGTATCTCCTGTACGGGGGTGACGGTGGTGCGCGTCCACGGCGAAGTGGACCTGGCCACCGCCGACCGGCTGCGTGAACGTCTCCTCGACGTGGTTCGGAACTCCCGTTGCGACTGCCTGGTCGTGGACATGTCCGGGCTCGGGTTCTTCGACGCCAGCGGCGTGCGCGCCCTGGTAGCCGTCCATCGAGTCCTCAAGGCGCGGGGCGCGCACATGGTCCTGGCCGAACCGTCGTCCATCGCCGAACGGGTCCTGGAGGCCCTGGGAATGCGGCGCCTGTTCGACGTCTATCCGATCGTGGAGATGGCGCTGACCCACACCAGCGGGCTGTGCGCCGACGGTCCGCCCTTCAGGGACAACCCCGTCTCCTGACCCGTGTGACCCGGTCAACGAGGTGGCCTCGATATCGGGCGCCCGCGGGGAAGCCGGGTGCCCGACATCGAGGCTCCACCTATCTCGCTCGGACACTCGGCCCCGGCGTTCGACACCGCCGCCCGGTCAGGGAAGTACCGTGGGGCGTGAGCCCTCGGCCTCGCCGGTGGTCTCGGGGCGTTCCAGGAAGGGCGCGAGCAGCTCAGGGACCGCCTCGTCCGCCCAGGCCAACCCCTGTCCCAGCCCCACGTCCAGGGCGGCGTACATTCCGTCGCCCGCGGCCGTGGTCGCCGCTACGTCGGCCAGCCCCAACCTGCGCTGGAAGGGCGATCGGGTGATCCGCCAACCGATCACCGCCGACCGTTCCAGGGTGACGGTGTCCCGCACCGCCATGCCCTTGCGCAGCACCAGGTACTTCGGGTGCAGGCCGTGCCCCAGACCTCGGTAGGAACCCACCGCGTACCAGAACGCCAGCACGCCCAGCACGATCGCGAGCGCGAACCAGCCCCACCCGGGGGTGGCCTCCACACCCTCGACGACCAGCGGGATCGGCACGATGTTCTCCTCGATCGTGCGCGCCATCTCCCACCAACTCTCGGTGGCGACCATGTGCAGCCACGCCAGCCCGCCGGCCAACGCCACCCCCATCAAGGTCACGAAGGTCGCCCGGGTGAACCGGCGGCGCAACGCGGCCCTGGGGTGCGTGGCCAACGGAACATCCAACGGGGACCGCTCCTGACGCATCAACGCCGCGCCCAGGGCGCGCGCCCGGGAGCGGGGCATGGCCGGGGACAACCTGCTCTTGGCGCTGGTCTTCTTGTCGTCGCCGCTCTCCAACCCGGTCGCGACCGCCTGGATGCTCGCCCCGCGCACCGAACGCAGCACGAAGGGCTCGTGCAGGACCACACCGTTCAGGCGGCGGCCCTCGACCGACAGGGAAACGCTGGTCAGCAGGCCCCGGCGCAACCGCACCGTGCCATCGGGTTCCCGGGTCAGGCGGTAGTTCCACCAGGTCTCCAAAGCGGCCAACAACAGGATGACCACACCGGACAGCAGAAGACCCACCAGGAACAGGGGAACCACGAGCAGCAGCCGGGACATCACGAAGTCGGCCATCTGCTGTGAACCGGGCAGCCCCGCCTGTTCGGAGATCCACTCCCACCCGTGCCCGCCCGACTGGGCGTTGGCGCCGATGAGGGCGGCGATGACACCGAGACCGATACCGAAGGTGGCGGTGGTGGCGGGCGCGTAGGCGAACCAGCGCGGGTCCAGTCGGGCCAGCTCGACGCCGTCCTCGTCGAGCGAACCGTCCTCCCCCTCGGCCGGTGCCCGGGAGGCGTTGTCGGCCCCGGACCGCCGCAACAGCTCACGGCGCAGTCGCTCGCCCTGCTCGGCGGTGACGAACTCCAATTTCAGCTGGTCGGCGCCGGACCCCACCTTCTCGCCGGTGCCCACGGTCACCGTGCACAGCCCGAAGACCCGCACGTAGATCGGGGCGGCCACGTCCACACTGCGCACACGTTCACGCGGGATGGAGCGGTAGGCCTTGGCGATGATGCCCGAACGCATCTCCATACGGTCGGCGGTGACCCGGTAGCGCACCGCGCGCAGCCGCAGCATGTCCAGGTAGGTCATCAGGGCGATGAACGCGCCGGTGGCCGGCAGGGGCAGCAGTGCCCACAAGGGCTGGTCGACCACGACCAGGACGACGGTGGCGACGATGGCGGAGGGGACCATGAACAGCGCCACGATCACCGTGTTGGCCCACACCGACAAGGGGCTCAGCCCCGGCCAGTCGCCGGTCGGTTCACCGGTCTCGGCGGGGACCTCCTGCCCTGGCGGGTTCGGTTCCGGTGCGTGCGCGTCCGCCAGGGTCGGGTCCGTCTCGGGGCGTGCGACGTTGGGGACGGGTTCTTCGGGTCGGTGGTCGTCGTGGGAGGTCATGTCGCGTCCCCCGGAACCGCTTCGGTGTTGTCGGTGAGCTGGTCGGCCACCTCGGTGGCGAGGGTGTGGTCGAGTCCGCTGATCTCGATGGGTCCGGCGGCGGAGGCCGTCGTCACGGTCACGCTGGACAACCCGAAGGCTCTCTGTAGTGGTCCGCGCGCGGTGTCCACGGTCTGGATGCGCGACATCGGCGCGACCCGCCACTCCTGCCACAGCCAGCCGCTGGAGGTGTACACGGCGGTGTCGGTGATCTCCCAACGATGCACGCGGTAGCGCCACCGCGGCATCACGACGGTGATGAGCAATCCGATCCCGCCCACGATCCCGGCCGCGACGAGGAACCAGAACCGCACGGGTTCCCAGATCAGCGCGGGCACGACCGGGATGACGGTGAGGAGGACCGTCACGGACAGGGCCTGGGTCGACCACCAGCCCACCGCTCGACGGTCCACTCGGTGGTTGGGCGGTCGCAGGCGCAGAGCGTCGTTGCTCATGGCGTCGACGTCTCCTCTCGGTAGGGGGCCGCCGGGGCGGACTTGCCATTAAAAGTGATATCACAATGCTATGATCAAGTCATCACCTAAGGAAGGGACCGAGATGAGTGAGACCCCCGGCGTCACCAGACCCGAACCCCAGTACCGCGAACGCGCCGCCTTCGGGTACGGCGGGATCCCCATGTTCGTGGTCGCGATGGTCCTCCTCTTGGGCGGCGTCGGCATCGCCCTGCTGCCGCTGCTGGACCTGCCCATGTTCCTCATCGCGCTCGGTGTGGTCGTGGCGCTGATCGGCGCCGTCCTGTCCTTCGGGCTGACCATGGTCGCCCCCAACGAGGCCCAGGTCGTGCAGTTCTTCGGCCGCTACATCGGCACCATCCGCACCGACGGCCTGCGCTGGGTCAACCCGCTCACCGTGCGCAACGCGATCTCCACCCGGATCCGCAACCACGAGACCTCCGTCATGAAGGTCAACGACGCCTCCGGCAGCCCCATCGAGATCGCCGCCGTCGTGGTCTGGCAGGTCGAGGACACCGCACGCGCCTCCTTCGAGGTCGACGACTTCATCCAGTTCGTCTCCACCCAGACCGAGGCGGCCGTGCGCCACATCGCCGGCAAGTACCCCTACGACTCCTACGGAGAGGGCGACGGCACCTCCCTGCGCGACAGCGCCGACGCCATCACCGAGCAGCTGTCCAAGGAGGTCGCCGAACGCGTGGACGCCGCGGGTGTGAAGATCGTGGAGTCCCGGTTCACCCACCTGGCCTACGCGCCGGAGATCGCCCAGGCCATGCTCCAGCGTCAGCAGGCCGGTGCGATGATCGCCGCCCGCGCCGAGATCGTGGAGGGCGCCGTCAGCCTCGTGGACCGCGCCTTGGAACGTCTGGCCGACGAGAACGTGGTGGACCTGGACGAGGAGCGCAAGGCCGCCATGGTCAGCAACCTGCTCGTGGTGCTGTGCTCCGACCGCCCCGCCAGCCCCATCGTCAACGCCGGGACCCTGTACCAGTAGATCCGGGTGAGGTGCCTTGTCCGAGCGCAAGAAAGTGCTGCTGCGGCTCGACCCCGCCGTCCACGACGCGCTCGCGCGCTGGGCCGGGCATGAGTTGCGCAGCACCAACGCCCAGATCGAGTTCCTGCTACGCCGTGCGTTGGACGACGCGGGCCGGATGCCCAAAGAGGTGCGGGACATTCCGCGTCGTGGCAGACCACGAAAGCCCGAGGCCGCCTCCGATGAACCCGAAGCGGAGCCCGAGGAGGGACCGGAGCGGACATGACGAAGCCGGGTGCCCGAGGGGGACACCCGGCTTCGTGTCGTCGTGGTGGGGGTTACACGCTGTTCTCCGGCTTCTGCGTTTCCTGCGCCGTCTTCGCATCCTCCGCCTCCTTCGGTCCGCCGACGTGCCGACGCCAGTCACCGTCCAAGCGCAGGAGCCACTGCGGTACGACCCGTACCGGGAAGGGCAGTTCGGTCTCCAGGACGTCCTCACCGAACACCGGGGCCACCTCCGTGTACTCACCGTCCTTCAACCGGAATTCGATGATGCTCGGCTTGTCGGGATCGGGAGTGAGGACCCAGTACGAAGGAATGCCGAAGGCGGCGTACTCCTGCCGTTTCGTGTGGTGGTCCCGGAACACGCTCTCGGGTGAGACCACCTCCACCGCCAGCAGCGGAGGTGTGGTCGTGTAGGGCATCTGGAAATCCTCGCTACGAATCACGGCCAAGTCCGGGACTCGGTAACGCGTGCGTTCCGCATTGAGAATCACCCCTGGACCGTCCATGATCAGGAGCCCAGACGGCGCGCAGTTGCTGAGGTGGGCGGTGAGACGTGCGGTGGCCAGTGTGTGGAAGCTGACGGGGGCGGGGGACACGTCAAGCCTCCCGTCGACCAGCTCGTAGCGCCGCCCGTCGTCCGGAATCTTCCGCATATCCTCCACGGTGAGCGGTGCCGGTCCCGGGTCCGTCTTGTCGGTGGTCATGACAGTCGTCGCTTCCTCATTCGCATGGAGACCAGCGTTGCGGAGTTCTGGGGAGCGTGAGGTGGAAATAGCGAAATTCGCGAATAAGAACCCACATCATTCGGCTCCTGGTATCGGCCAAAAAAGAAGGGGTGGGACCGACCGGTGCCGATCCCACCCCCTTCACGATCTGGCGCCTAGCCGAGCGCCGCCGCGGCGGCCCTTCCCGCCGTGCGGCCGGAGAAGATGCAGCCGCCCAGGAAGGTGCCCTCCAGGGACCGGTATCCGTGCACGCCGCCACCCCCGAACCCGGCGACCTCGCCGGCCGCGTACACCCCCGGCAGCGGGGTGCCGTCGGCGCGCAGCACGCGGGCGTCCAGGTCGGTGTGCAGGCCGCCCAGGGTCTTGCGGGTGAGGATGTGCAATCGCACGGCGATCAGCGGGCCCGCCTTCGGGTCCAGGATCTGGTGCGGGGTCGCCACTCGGGCGAGCTTGTCACCTCGGTAGTTGCGAGCGCTGTGGATCGCCATGACCTGTAGGTCCTTGGTGAAGGTGTTGACCATCTCGCGGTCGCGGGCCACCACCTCGCGCGTCACCGTGTCGGCGTCGAGGACCTCGTCACCGGCGACCTCCTTCATCTTGCGGATCAGCTCGGGAAGCCGGTCGGCGACCACGAAATCGGCACCGTGCCGCTTGAACGCCTCCACCGGGCCCGGGGCGCCCGGCAGGACCCGTTGCAACACCAGCTTGAGGTCCTTGCCGGTCAGGTCGGGGTTCTGCTCCGAACCCGACAGGCCGAACTCCTTCTCGATGATCTTCTGGGAGAGGACGAACCACGTGTACTCGTGGCCGCTCTTCATGATGTGGTCCAGGGTCCCCAGGGTGTCGAACCCGGGGAGGTAGGGAGCGGGCAGCCGCTTACCGGTCGCGTCCAACCACAGTGACGAAGGGCCGGGCAGGATACGGATGCCGTGCTTGTCCCAGACGGGGTCCCAGTTCTGAATGCCCTCGGTGTAGTGCCACATCCGATCGCGGTTGATGATCTCACCGCCGGCCTTCTCGGTGATGCCGAGCATCCGCCCGTCCACGTGGGCGGGTACCCCCGAGAGCATGTGCTCGGGGGCCTTTCCCAGACGCTCGGGCCAGTTCTGTCGGACCAGGTCGTGGTTGGCGCCGATCCCGCCGGCGGTGACGACGATCGCCTGGGCGCCCACCTCGAACTCGCCCACGGCGTCCCGATTACTGGCCCGCCCACGCTCGACGTCGCTGGGGGCCAGCACCGTGCCACGCACCCCGCTGACCGTCCCGTTGGTCACGACCAGTTCGTCCACTCGGTGGCGGAAGCGCAGCTCCACCAGTCCCTTCTCGACGGCGGCGCGCACCCGGCGCTCGAAGGGGGCGACCACGCCGGGGCCGGTGCCCCAGGTGATGTGGAAGCGGGGCACCGAGTTGCCGTGCCCGTTGGCCAGGTACCCGCCGCGCTCGGCCCAGCCCACGACGGGGAAGATCCTCAGTCCCTGTTGACGCAGCCACGAGTACTTCTCCCCGGCGGCGAAGTCGACGTAGGCCTCGGCCCATTTGCGCGGCCAGGCGTCCTCGGGCCGGTCGAAGTCGGCGGTGCCCATCCAATCCTGGAGCGCGAGCTCCTTGGAGTCCTTCACACCCATACGGCGCTGTTCGGGGGAGTCCACGAAGAACAGTCCGCCGAAGGACCAGAACGCCTGGCCGCCCAGGGACTGTTCGGGTTCCTGGTCCAGCAGGATCACGCGCTTTCCCGCGTCGGCCAGTTCGGCGGCCGCGGCCAGTCCGGCCAGTCCTGCCCCGACGACGATCGCGTCGGTCTGGTCGGTGCTCATGGGTGACTCCTCGCCGGTCCTGGTACGTGGTGATGAAGACTGTGCACCGGCCCGGGTCCAACGGCAAGGGGCATGTGCGCCGTGCGCCACATCCTTTGTCAGGGTGTGACAAACCGGCCGTCACCGGGCGTGAGCGCGCAGCGTGAATTCGTGAGAAGGGTGAACATTCGAGAGCGTGCCAGGCCGCGAGGACATCCCGCGCACTCTTTCCGTTCATCTCGCGGACACTCTTCCCTTGCTGTGGGTGTTCGGGTCGTCGCCCTGCGGGGTCGATCGAGGCCAGGTGTCGAACCTATTTTTTCCTCCCGTGGAGCGCGTGGACTCCCGATGGCGCAAGGGTTCCCGCGAAATCGGACATAGGGCACATGGAACACGTTATGAACCAACAGTTGACACGCGTCACACTGTGATCCAATCTGGTTAACCGTTAACAGTTAACCGAAAGGACGACATGTCGGAGATCCTGCCCATCAAGCAACGGGCACTCGGCGAGAAGGTCGCCGGAGAACTCCGGCGCCTGATCATCACCGGGCGCTACGCCCCCGGTGCGTCACTGGTCGAGGGCCACCTGGCCGAGCAGTTCGACCTGAGTCGCGGACCCATCCGCGACGCCCTCAAGGTCCTCGCCTCCGAGGGACTCATCGACACCAACCGCCGCAGCGCCACCGTCGTGGGCCTGGGCGGGGACGACATCGACGAACTCTTCTCGCTGCGCGGATCCCTCGAACGGCTCGCCTTGGAGATCGGGCTGAACAAGGACCGGGACAGGCTCACCGACGGCCTGCGCGCCCCCCTGGAGCGGATGCGCAAGGCCCGAGAGAACCGGGATCCCGACGCCTTCACCACCGCCGACGTGCACTTCCACTCGGTCTTCTACGACGTCGCCGGCCACCGGCGCCTCGCCGATGTGTGGGCGCAGTACCGGCCCACCATCGAGGTGCTCCTGCTGGCCTCCAACGAGCGCTACGAGGACCTGGGCCCCTCCGTCCGCGCGCACGAGATCCTCGCCGACCTGATCGAGACCGGTGAGCCCGACGCCGTCTTCGACGAGCTCCGCGGCCACCTGGACAACGCCAGGCTCCGGCTCAGAGCCCCTTACACGCAGCCCACGTCCAACTGACCCCACGGGACGGTCCCGTCCCCAAGACCCTCGGCCCATGTTCCGCGACCCTTCCACGGAGCCGGTTCCACCGAAAACGGAGAACACCATGCGTTCCACCATCTTCCGCCTGTCCGCGGCCGCACTGGCGGTCACCGCCCTCACCGCCGGTTGCGCCGACCGGGGCGGCGTCAGCGAGGACGCCTCGGACTACCCCAGCCAGGAACTCACCCTCGTCGTGCCCTATGACGCAGGCGGCGCCTCCGACCTGGCGGCCCGCACCCTGGCCGCCGAAATGGAGGACACCCTGGGACAGGGCATCGTCGTGGAGAACCGCAGCGGCGGCGCCGGGTCCGTGGGCCTGGAGAACCTCGCCGGACAGTCCGCCGACGGCTACACCATCGGCTACCTGCCGGTCGAGAGCGTCATGCTCGGATACCAGGGCTACGAGGTCGACCCGGCCGACTACGACCTCATCGGCCAGATGGTGTCGGTGCCCGCCACCATCGCCGTCCCCGAGGACAGCCCCTACGAGACCCTGGACGACCTCGTCGAGGCCGCTCGCGCCGAGCCCGGTTCCATCTCGGTCTCCAACTCGGGCGCCGGTTCCATCTGGGAGGCCGCCACCACCGAGCTGGGCCAGGTCACCGACACCGAGTTCCAGCCGGTGCCCTTCGACGGCGGCGCCCCCGCGGTCACGGCCGCCGTGGGCGGTCAGGTCGACGCCGTGGTCGCGGGCATCTCCGAGACCGCTCCGGCGCACGCCGACGACCAGCTCCGTGTCCTGGCCGTCTTCGACACGGAGCCCTCCGAGTCGCTGCCCGACGTGCAGACCGCCACCGAGCAGGATGTGGACATCGTGATCGGTGGCTGGGGCGGCATCGGCGCGCCGACCGGCCTGCCCGACGGGGTCCGTTCCACGCTGGAGGAGGCGTTCACCGAGGCGGCCTCCTCCGAGGAGTTCCAGACGATCATCACCGACTCGGGCAACATCCCGGTCAACGTGCCCTCGGACGAGTTCGCCGAGTTCGTCGACGCGGAGTACACCCGCTTCGGTGAGCTGCTCGAAAGCCAGGACTGAGCCCCATGGGTGACACGACCACGAACCCGGACGCGCCCGCCACGAGCGCGGCGCGCCCGGGACGCAGACTGCGGGACCTGATTCCCGCCTTGGCCGCCGCGGCCTTCGCCGTGGTCGCCTTCGTCCTGGCCTCGCAGGTCCCGGAAGGGGCCCGCCTCACCCAGTTCAGCCCGAGATGGTGGCCGGAGATGTTGGCCGCACTCGTCCTGGTGCTGAGCGTGTGCCTGGCCGTGGGGGCGCTGTTGCGCCCGACCGTCACGGTGGAGGAGGACGTGCCCGAGGAGGCCACCGGCGAGGGGACGTGGCGGCTCACCGCGATGCTCGCCTCGATCGTGGGCTACGGCGTCCTTTGGTACTTCATCGACTTCCGGGTCTCCACGGCGTTGCTGTTCATCGCCCTGACCTGGTTGGGCGGCGGCCGCGGGTGGAAGGCACTGCTCCTCTTCCCGATCGTCGTGACCGCGATTCTCTACCTTCTATTCGGCGTCCTCCTGAGAGTGCCACTATGAGTCCGATCGTCGAGGGCTTCAGCGCCCTTCTGGACCCCCTGGTCCTGCTGTGCATCGCCGCGGGCGCCCTGCTGGGCATGCTCGTCGGCGCCTTCCCCGGTGTGACCGCCACCATGGCCGTCGCCCTGGCCAGTGGTTTCACGCTCTCCCTGGACCCGCTTCCGGGGTTGGCGGTCCTGCTGACGATCTACGTGTCGGCGAACTTCGGTGACCGGGTACCGGCGATCCTCGTCAACACCCCGGGCACCCCGGCGTCCATCGCCACGACCTTCGACGGCTACGCCATGGCCCGCCAGGGCAAGGCGGGACTGGCGCTGACCTCGTCCGCGTTCGCCTCGGCGTGGGGGACGCTCGTCGGCGTCGTCCTGCTCATGGTCGCCGCGATCCCGCTGTCCAGGCTGGCCCTGAACTTCGGCCCCGCCGAGATGTTCGCGCTGGTCGTGTTCGGTCTGACGATGATGATCGGTGTGTCCGGCGGGCGGATCGTCAAGGGCCTCATCGCGGGCGGCTTCGGTCTGCTCCTGGCCACCGTCGGCCGGGACCCCATCACGGGTACGCCCAGGTTCACGTTCGGTGCGTCCGAGCTGTCCGACGGCATCCCCTTCATCGCCGCGATCATCGGCCTCTTCGGTATCGCCGAGGTGATGAACCAGATCCTCGTGCACCGCAAGGGCAAGGGGGTGGAACCGATCAAGGAGTTCGGTCGCTGGTTCCCCACCCGTCGGGACTGGCGCACCATGCTCAAGCCGATGGCCATCGGCAGCGGCGTGGGCGGCGTGGTCGGCATCGTGCCCGCCACCGGCGGTGACATCGCCGGGATCCTGGGCTGGGACCAGGCGCGCCGTCTCTCCAAGCGACCCGAGGAGTTCGGCAAGGGATCGCTGGAGGGCATCACCGCCGCGGACACCTCGTCCAACTCCACCCTCGGCGGTTCGGTCACCACGACCCTGGCCCTGGGCCTGCCCGGCGACTCCGTGATGGCCGTGATGATCGGCTCCATGGTGGTCTGGGGCATCCAACCCGGCCCGTCCCTGTTCTCCAACCAGCCCGACCTGGTCTACAGCATCGCCGGGATCATGCTCATCGCGACCGTGGTCGCACTCGTGATCAGCGTCCTGCGCATGCGCGGTGTGGCCAAGCTCCTGGAACTGCCGCAGCACTTCCTGTGGGCCGTCATCCTCGTGTTCTGCATGGTCGGTACCTACGCCGTGAACAACAGCGTCTTCGACGTGGCCGTGATGCTCGTCTTCGGTGTCGTCGGCCTGTTCCTGAAGCGCTTCGGTATCCCGCCCGGCCCGGTCGTCCTGGGCCTGATCCTCGGTGGTCTTGCCGAGGGCAACCTGCGCCGAGCCCTGGAGATCGGTGGGCCGGCGAACATCCTGACCAGCCCCATCGCGCTCGGTCTGCTGGCCGTGAGCGCGCTCGCCCTCATCGTGCCTCCGGTGCGCAACGCCTGGCTCGCACGCCGTGCCCGATCCGCCGAGCGCGCCGCCACTCCGACGTCCTGACCCGGCGGCGGCCACCCTTTCCGCACCCTTTTCGCCCCTTTTCCACCCGAGGAGAAAAACCCATGTCCGTCCCCGCCAAGGTGATCACCGCCCTGCCCACCCCGTTCGCCCTCGACGAGGCCCTCGACCCGGGCAGCGCCACCGCGCTGTTCACCGCGGTGCGCGACCGCGGGGTCGACGGTGTGTTCGTCGCCGGCACCACCGGCGAGTTCACCGCCCTCGACGACGCCGAGCGCATCGAGGTGATCCGCCTGGCCCTGGACGTCTTCGGGCCAGAGGGGGTCTACGCCCACGTCGGCGCGGCCGCGCCTCGTCAGGCCGAGTCCCTGGTCCGTGCCTCCGTGGCCGCCGGGGCGACCCGGCTGGCGGCCATCACCCCCTACTTCCTGCCCTCGCCCGAGGACGCGATGGTGCGCTACTACGAGCGCCTGGTGGCGGCGGCCGGCGACGCCGAGGTGCACGCCTACCTGTTCCGGGCACGCTCCACCACCCCGGCGGACCCCTCGGTGCTGCGTCGTCTGCACGAGGCCGGTGTCCGCGGCGTGAAGATCAGCGGGGAGAGCGACGAGTCGGTGGCCGCCTACCTCGCGCGGGCTCCCGAGGGGTTCGACGTCCTGTCCGGCAACGACATCGCCTTCGAGGAGTTCGTGCGCGCGGGCGGCCTTGGCGTGGTCTCGGGTGTCTCCTCCGTCTTCCCCACGCCGTTCGTGGCGCTGCGCGACGCCCTCAACAGCGGTGACGTCGAAGGAGTGCGCGCCGCACAGCCCCTGGTGGAGCGCGCCGTGGCGGCGGTCAAGAGCGGCAGCATCCCGCACCTGAAGGCGGGCCTGGAAGTACAGGGGATCTCCGCCGGGCCCGCCCGTGTGTGCGGCGACGCCGTCTCCGAGGCCGACCTGGAGGTCCTCAAGGAGACCGCGCGGGCCTTGGCCCTGGCCTGAACCCGACGACGGTGCTAGTGCGAGAGGTGTGTGAGCGCTCATGGCGCTGAAGAAGATCATCAACCGGCCCGAGGACTTCGTCGACGAGGTCACCGAGTCGCTGCTCATGGCGCACCCCGACCGGCTGCGCGCGGCGACCGGGGACCGCAGGGCGCTGGTGCGCGCCGACGCGCCCGTCCGGGGACGCGTCGGCATCGTGACCGGGGGCGGCTCCGGCCACCTGCCCCTGTTCCTGGGCTACGTGGGGCAGGGCCTGGCCACCGGTGTGGCCGTGGGCAACGTGTTCTCCTCCCCGTCCGCGGAACAGATCGCCGCCGCCACACGCGCGAGCCACGGTGGGGCCGGGGTGCTGTACCTGTACGGCAACTACGGCGGTGACGTCTACAACTTCGACCTGGCCGGGGACGTCGTCGCGGCGGAGGGCGTGGCGACGGCGACCGTTCTGGGGACCGACGACGTGCTGTCCGCGCCCCGTGGCAAGGAGGCGACCCGGCGCGGGGTGGCGGGGTTGTTCTTCGCCTACAAGACGGCGGGCGCCTCCGCCGAACGCGGCGACGACCTGGAGAAGGTGCGGTCGGTCGCCCAACGCACCGTGGACGCCACACGCACGATGGGCGTGGGCCTGTCGCCCACCATCCTGCCCGCCGCGGGGGAGCCCACCTTCACCCTCGACGAGGGGGAGATGGAGGTCGGGATCGGCATCCACGGCGAACCCGGGAGCCACCGGGGCCCGTTGGAGACCGCCGACCAGATCACCGACCGCTTCCTCACCGAGATCCTCGGCGAACTGGAACCCGAGGCGGGGGATCGGGTCGCGGTCCTGGTCAACGGACTGGGCTCCACTCCGCTGGAGGAGCTCTACCTGATCTACCGTCGGGTCCACCAGGTCCTGGGGGAGCGTGGCGTGCTCATCCACCGGCGCTACATCGGCGAGTTCGCGACGAGCCTGGAGATGGCGGGGGCCTCGGTCTCCGTGCTGTCGCTCGACGACGAACTGGCCGAACTGGTCGACGCCCCGGCGGCCTCCCCGTTCTTCGGCCAGGGCAACACTCCCGCGCCGAGCGCGCCTACCGAGGAGACGCGTGCGCCGGGCACCGAGTCCGGTGCGGGAGCGGCCCCCGCCGTGCGCCGCACCGGTTCGGTCAGCGCGCTGCGCACCACCCTGATCGCCGTCATGGAGCGCATGCCCGCCCACGCGGAGGAGCTGCGTCTGCTGGACTCGCGGCTCGGCGACGGCGACCTGGGGATCACGGTCTCCTCGGGCGCGTCGGCCGTTCGTGAGGCGCTGCTGACACTGCCCGAGGACGCGCACCACGCCGACGTGCTGCGCACCGCGGCGACGGCGTTCGCGGCGGCCAACCCCTCCACGTTCGCGGCCTTGACCGGCGCGGGTCTGCTCGCCGCGGCGGCCGAGTCCGAGGAGCTTGCCTCCGTGTCGGTCCGTGACGCCGAGCGCCTCACCAGCGCCGTGTCCCGCAGGGTGCGGGAGAGGGGCGGAGCCGAGCCCGGCGACAAGACGTTCGTGGACGGCCTGCTGCTGGTGGAGGAGGCGTTGGCCGACGCCCGGGACCCGAAGGCGGCCGCCCGGGACGCGGTGTCCGCGGCCGGACGCGCGGTGGAGGAGACCAGTGGACTGACGTCGGCCAAGGGCCGTGCGGCCTGGGTGGGTGAACGCGGGGCCGGTGAGCGTGACCCCGGTTCGGTCGCCCTCCTGCGGTTCCTGGAGGAACTGCGCGACGTCCTGTCCTGAGACGGGTCCCCGTGGTGTGCCGTGAGGGGAACACCATGGGGACGCCGCCGCTCGGGAGCCCGTGATGTCGGTCCGACACCACGGGCTCCCGAGCCCCCTCCGTCAAGCCCCGAAACGCACCAGTGACCGGCCGCCCTTGCCCTGCCGCATGCGTTCGAAGGCCTCGGGGACACCGTCCAAGGGGATCTCGTCGGTGACCATCGCCGACAGGCGCAGATCACCGGAACGCACCGACTCGGCCAACAGCGGGATGTCGCGGTCGGGGTCGCTGGAGCCGTACACGCATCCCTGGACGGTACGACCCTGGTGGAACAGTTCCAGGGCGTTGAAGGACACCTCGTCCTTGACCGATCCGAGGCCGACCACGGTCACGGTCCCGCCCCTGCGCACACTGTTCCAGGCCGTGCGCACCACCTGGGCCTTGCCCACCACCTCGAAGGCGTGGTCGGCCCCGCGCCCGCCGGTCAGCCCTCGCACGGCCTTGTGGGTGCTTCCATCGGCGACCAGGAAGTCGGTGGCGCCCAGGGAACGGGCCAACTCCTCCTTGTCGGGGGAGACGTCCACCGCGATGAGGGGGCCGGCCCCGGCCATCCGGGCGGCCTGGAGCACGGACAGACCGACCCCGCCCAGCCCCAGGACCACCGCGGACCGTCCCTCGCGCAGGCGCGCGGCGTTGTTGACGGCGCCCCATCCGGTGACCACCGCGCATCCCAGCATGGCCCCGACCGCCGGGTCGATCCCGTCGGGAAGCGGGATCACGGCCTTGGCCGAGACGACGGTGGCCTCGGCGAAGGCTCCCGTGCTCAAGCCGGCGTAGACGGGGGTGCCGTCGGTCAGCTCGGCGTAGGGGACCAGGGTGCCGTCCAGGGCGTGCTCGCACAGGTAGGGCTCCCCTTGGAGGCAGAACCAACACTCCCGGCAGGCGGGCGCCCAGTTCAGGACGACCTGTTGACCGGGCGTCAGGTGCTCGACCCCGGGGCCGACCTCTTCGACGGTGCCGGCGCCCTCGTGGCCCAGGACGGCGGGCCAGGACTGGGCCAGGGTGCCGTTGGACAGTGACAGGTCGGAGTGGCACACGCCCGCCGCCGCCAGACGTACCCGTACCTGTCCGGGGCCGGGGTCGGGCAGGACCAGGGAACGGATCTGGGGGAGTGCGTCGGTCTCGTGGAAGACGGCGGCCTTGACGGTCGTGCTCATGATGGGGGTACTCCAATCGGGGAACTGGCGCGACTCTAACAATACCGGCCGGTCGGTCTGTTGGTCGGGGGTGTGCTCGAATGGGCCGGGCGAGGCGCGCCCACGCCCGGAAAAGTCCGTTTCAGGGAGGTTCGTGGAAAAGTCGATATTGGCGCCCGCACGGTGTGGGTATCCAATGAATGTCCGCCCGGAAACGCGCGGTGGTAAAGGCCTGAACCACCGCGGGCCGTTCGGCCTCCGGGGCACCTCGATGGGGAGGTTCCATGGCTCCACCCACAGACCCGGCGCCGGTGGCGGCGCCCCGGCACTATTTGATGTGCCGTCCCACCTACTTCGCGGTGGAATACGCGATCAACCCCTGGATGAACCCCACCTTGATCGTGGACCGCGACCGCGCCGTTCGCCAATGGGAGGGGCTCCGCGACCTCTACCTGTCCCTGGGACACCGCGTGAGCGAGATAGCCCCCATCGAAGGCCTGCCCGACATGGTCTTCGCCGCCAACGGTGGCCTGGTCGTGGACGGTCGGGTCTACGGGGCCCGGTTCGCCAGCGCCGAACGTACCCCCGAAGGGCCCGCCTACCTCGACTGGTTCCGTAAGGCCGGCTTCGTGGAGACCAAGGAACCCAAACACGTCAACGAGGGTGAGGGCGACTTCATCACCCTGGACGACGTCATCCTGGCGGCCACGGGCTTTCGCACCGAGGCCGCCGCCCACCAGGAGGCCGAACGACTCCTGGACCGACCGGTCGTCACCCTGCAACTGGTCGACCCGCGCTTCTACCACCTGGACACCGCGCTGTTCGCTCTGTCGGGGCGGCGGATCGCCTACTACCCGGGCGCGTTCTCCGAGGGCAGCCGCCGGGTGCTGGGCGCCCTGTACCCCGACGCTCTCCTGGCCACCGAGGAGGACGCCGCCGTCCTGGGCCTGAACGCCGTCGCGGACGGCCACAACGTGGTCATCGCCGCCGAGGCCACCGCGCTCGCCGACCGGATCCGCGCCCTGGGATACACGGTTCACCCGATCGAACTCGACGAACTCCGCAAGGCCGGGGGCGGCGCCAAGTGCTGCACCCTGGAACTGCGCGACCCACCCTCCTGAGGACCGAGCGAAAGGGGCGGACGCCGCGCACCACCGTGCGGAATCCGCCCACTCAAACATGCCCGAATGTGGGATGTGCCACCCGGCGAAACCATTGCGGGCACGGGCGCACAGGTCACACGCGCGACGCCGGGCGGCCCCGAGACACGCGGCCCCACTCGCCTCCGGCGTCCCCACGCCACTTCCATCGATCCCATTAGGGTCGGTTCCCGTGACGACCAAACAACGCAGACTCCCGCGCCAGGTCAGGGAACAACAACTGATCGACGCCGCCGTCTCCGCGTTCTCCCGGGGCGATTACCACACCGTCAGCGTGGAGGAGATCGCGGCGGCCGCCGGGACCTCCAAACCGACCGTGTACCACTACCTGGGTTCCAAGGAGGGCATTTTCACCGCCTGTGTGCGCCGGGAGATGGAACGACTCATCGAGGCCATCCGCGGCGCCGTGCACGCGCCCCACCCCGCCGACGACGATCCGCTGCGCCGAGGCATACGCGCCTTCTTCGCGTTCGTGGTCGACAACCGCGAGAGCTGGACCGTGCTCTACCGGCGCGCCGCCGCCCAGGGACAGCCCTTCGAGGCCGAGACCGTCCGCGTGCGCGACCGTGTCACCGCGGAGATGGCCGACCTCATCACCGCCTGCACCCGCGACGACTACGGCGACATGGACGCCCGAGACGCCCAACTACTGGCCCGGGTGGCGGTGAGCACCGCCGATGCCTTCGCCGACTGGCTCCTGGACCACCCGGACGAGACCCCCGACACCATGGCCGGACACGTCGCCGAACTCACCTGGTCCCACCTGCGCACGCGCGGACCCGCCGGGGTCTGAAAAGCGGCCCGAGCATCGAAGTCGGTGGGTGAATCTCTTGAGGGGACGAGCGCTCAGACGCGGGGCTCCCGCGTCACCAAGCCGCAGTCGTTCAGGATCCGCACCGCGCTGTGCTCGACGCCGCTGTGCTCGTCGATGAGCTTCTCCACTCCGTCGGGGAGCAGGTCGCGAGGCCGCCACCACCGGCGCAGTTCGGCTTCCCCGACCACGTCGGCGATGGGCTTGGTGGCGTGCCGCTCCAGTGTGGTCGCGAACGGGACATCGAAGTAATAGCAGTGCGCCGTCTGCCGGTAGTCGCCCACCAAGCGGGTGAGCATGTCCCCGTAATGGTCGACGTAGAGGATGCCTTCCACCACCACATGAAAGCCGTGTTCCAAAGAGTGGCGGGCCATGAGGTCGAGCAGGTCGATGTTGACGCCGCCCGGGAGGTCCCTCTCCCTGAGGATGTCGCGACGCACCACGTCCTGGGGGATGATCGCGAGGCCGCGCCCGTACCTCGCCCGCAGCTCTCGGGCGACGGTGCTCTTGCCCGACGCGGAGTTTCCGCGCAGCACGATCAACCGAGGGCGGCAGGGGTGGAGTTCGTCGCCTCCCAGCGGAGTCATGGTCATGACCCTAGGCCAGAGCACATCACCCAAGGGCCGCAGCGAGCCGGTCCCGAATCCCCGACATGGGCGGATCCGTGTGATCACACCATCTAGGACGTCGGAGACCTTTAGGTTCGGGATATGGCCCTCAGCTACCTCTGGCACGGCGACCAGTATCCCCCGGCAGACCTGCCCGTCACGCAGGTGTACGGGTACGTGTTCGACGACCTGGGGCGCGTGGTCGTGCTCTACGACGAGGAACCCGGTGCGTGGAACCTGCCGGGAGGGACACCAGAGCCCGAGATCGATCAGGGTTCCGTTGCCACGCTGGAGCGGGAAGTGTGGGAAGAGGTCCAAGTCCGCTTTGACGACGCCGTGTACCTGGGCTATCAGAGCGTGAGCGAGGCTGACGAGCGGCCACTGCGTGCCCAACTGAGAATGGCCGCCCGCTTGGTCGCGGTCGGCGAGCGAGCCCCGGACCCGGACAACGGCCGGGTTCACATCCGGCGCCGGTGTTCCCTGCCTGAAACCGAGCGCCTGCTCGACTGGGGTGCGCCGGCACGGGAACAGTTCAAGAGGGCTGCGAAGGTCGCCGAACAGCGGTGGCGATTTCCTGTTCGCGAGCAGGCCCTTGCGGTGGTGGACTGAGCCTCCACGACATCCGGTGCCACCTGCGCACACGCGGATCCGCCCTGGACCCGGGCGGATCCGCGTACGGCGTCAGGCCAGGGCGCTCATCACGTGCTTGACGCGGGTGTAGTCCTCCAGGCTGTAGGCCGACAGGTCCTTGCCGTACCCGGACCGCTTGAAGCCGCCGTGCGGCATCTCCGAGAGCAGGTCGCCGTGGGTGTTGAGCCACACCGCGCCGAAGTCCAGCTCGGCACAGACCCGCAGGGCCCGCGCGTGGTCACGGGTCCACACCGACGAGGCGAGTCCCTGCTCGACCCCGTTGGCCAGTTCGATCGCCTCGCTCTCGTCCGCGAAGCGCTGCACGGTCACGACCGGGCCGAAGACCTCCTCCAGCACGATCTCGTCGTCGGCGCGCAGCCCGGACACGACCGTGGGCGCCAGGAAGAACCCGGCCTCGCCCACCCGGTGACCACCCGTCTCCACTCGTGCGTGCGCGGGCAGGCGTTCCAACAGTCCGGTGACACGGTTGAACTGGTCGGCGTTGTTGAGCGGCCCGAAGTCGCTCTCTCGGTCCGAGGGCAGGCCGGTGACCTGGGCCGACGCCAGACGGGTCAGTTCGGCGACGAACGCGTCGTGCACCCCCTCTTGGACGATGACGCGGGTGGCTGCGGTGCAGTCCTGTCCGGCGTTGAGGAAACCGCCCGCGATCACACCTGCGGCGGCGCCGGCCACGTCGGCGTCGTCGAAGACCACCGCCGGGGCGTTGCCGCCGAGCTCCAGGTGCACGCGCTTGATGTCGTCCGCGGCGGCCTTGGCCACCTGCGCCCCCGCCCGGGTCGAACCGGTGACCGACACCAGGCGCGTGGCCGGGTGTTCCACCAACAGGCGGCCGGTGTCACGGTCGCCCACCACCGTATTGACCACACCGGCGGGAAGCGCCCGTGCGGCGATCTCGGCGAGCAGGACCGTGGTGGTGGGCGTGCTCTCCGCCGGTTTGAGCACCACCGTGTTGCCCGCGGCCAGCGCTGGACCGATCTTCCACACCGCCATCATCAGCGGATAGTTCCATGGGGTGATGCCCACGCACACGCCCACCGGTTCGCGGCGGACCCAGGAGGTGCGGTCGGTGGCGTACTCGGCGGCGGCCTTGCCCTCCAGGTGTCGGGCGGACCCGGAGAAGAACCGCAGGGTGTCCACGCAGAACGGGATCTCCTCGTCCAGGAACGAGGCGCGCGGCTTGCCGGTCTCGCGGCACTCGGCGTCGGCGAACTCCTCGGCTCGTTCGACCAGGGCGTCGGCGATCGCCAACAGGGCGTCCTGACGTTGTGCCGGTGTGGCCCGGCGCCAGGTCCGGAAGGCGCGTGCGGCGGAGTCCATGGCGGACTCCACCTCGGCGGGCCCGCAGATCCCGGCCCGACCGGCCACCTGTCCGGTGACGGGGTCGACCAGGTCCAGGGTCGCGTCACCCGCCGGGTGCAGGGGCTTGCCGCCGACCAGGCTGTGCAGGGGCTCGTGGCTGTTCACGGTGGTCCTTCGTTCGAAGTCGTGGGTGGTCAGTGCGACGCGGTCGTCGGCGCGTCCTCGGTGGCGGGCGCGGGGGCCGGTTCGGTCTCCTCCCGGGCCGGCACCAGGCGTGGCCGCTGCGGGCCGAACACCGAGCGCGGCTCGGGGAAGAGGAACAGCGCCGCCGGGTAGGCGACCGCGGCGGTCACCAGCGCCACCGGGAGGCTGATGTCGATGCCCGCGGCCAGGTTCCCCAGGGGGCCGACCAGCAGCGGGGTGTTGGCGAACAGCAGAGCGGCCACCGCCGACAGCGATCACGCCGCAGGAGATCGCGCGCAGCAGGGCCTCGCTGGACAGCCCCAGCCGGCGCGCGGCGCCGTTGACGCGCGCCCCGAGAGCGGGGTCGACCGTCCGGTGCGGACGGCGCTGTCCCGGAACGGGACACGGGGTTCGGTCAGGACATGGGACCGTCCAGGTGCGTGGGGGCGAAGCCCGCCCGTCGCCCACCACCACCCTCAACGGACGCCTACGGCGCGAATATCTTTATGTGCATGGGCAGCACCACCACGCTCGGGCCCGGGGCGGCCAGCGCCGCGGTCAGGTCGGCTCCCACCGTCTCCGGTGAGGTGAGGGTCGCGGGCACCCCGAACGAGGCCGCCAGGGCCACGAAGTCGGGTCGGGTCAGCTCGGTGTGGGTGGCCTCCCCGAAGGCGCCCTCCATGTACTCGCGCAGGATGCCGTAGCCGCCGTCGTCGACGATCAGCCAGGTCACGTCCAGGTCGTGCTGGCGGGCGGTGGCCAGTTCCGCGATCGAGTACATGGCACCGCCGTCACCGGAGACCGCCAGCACCGGACCGTTTCCGGTGGCGGCCGCGCCCAGCGCCGCCG
The DNA here is from genome assembly GCF_040635885.1 of Nocardiopsis sp. NPDC006832. Lineage (NCBI taxonomy): Bacteria > Bacillati > Actinomycetota > Actinomycetes > Streptosporangiales > Nocardiopsidaceae > Nocardiopsis > Nocardiopsis sp. NPDC006832. The sequence continues at coordinate 29,748 of NZ_JBEYLC010000004.1, forward strand.
GGAACCCGTATCCGAGCCCGCCGGAGCCCTGCGCGGAGTGCATCGCACCATCGCGCGGGTCCCACGCCGACCACGCCCAGTACGCCAACACGGTCATGTCCCAAAAGCTCGGCGCGTCGTCGGGCAGGGCATCGCGTACCGCGGCCAGGACGGTTTGTTCGGCGGCCAGGTCCTGCCCGGCCAGCCGTTCGGCCACCCGGGCCAGAACCCGGGCGACCTCGGTCTCGACCTCGGGGTCCTTCGGGCGTGGCCGAACCTTCGCGGCCAGCGCCTCCAGGGTCAGGGCCGCGTCGCTGTGGATCCCCAACGCCGGGACGTTGGATTCGAGCTTGCCGAGGTCGGCCTCCACCTGCACCACACGCCCTCGGGGCGCCATGGTGTGGTAGTTGCTCGACAACTCGCCCAGACCCGAACCCACCACCAAGAGCACGTCGGCGTCCTCCAGGTACTCGGTGGTGTACCGGTCCTCGATCCACGAGCGCAACGAGAGCGGGTGGTCCCACGGGAAGGCGTCCTTGCCGCCGAAGGTGGTGGCCACCGGAGCACGAAGGGCCTCGGCCAGCTCCAGCAGCGCCTTCCGCCCGCCCGAGCGGCTCACCCCGCCACCGGCCAGCACCACCGGACGCCGCGCCCCGTCCAGCCACCGGGCGGCCTCGTCCACCACCTCCGCGCGCGGAACGAGCGGGGCGGGAGTCCCGGACACGTCCGTCACCGGCGGCACCACCGTCGGCTCCAGCAGCACGTCCTGTGGGATCTCCACCAACACCGGGCCCGCGGGCGCCGCCGCGGCGATCCGCCAGGCCTCGGTCAGCGCCGAGGGGATCTGCGAGGCGTGTCGGACCGTGAACGTCGACTTGGTGACGTTGCCGAAGGAGGCCGTCTGTTCGGGAAGCTCGTGCAGGTAGCCGTGCCGGCCACCGCCCAACCCCGCCCGCGGCACCTGGCTGCTGATCACCAGCACCGGCGCGGAGGCCGCCCGGGACTCCTGCAACGAGGCCAGGGTGAGCAGCGCGCCGGGCCCGGTGGAGACCAACAACGGGGTGACCTCATCGGTCACCCGGGCGTGCCCGTCCGCGGCGAAGGCCGCGTTGTTCTCCACCCTGGCCGACACGAACCGCAGCCCGGGCGCTCGACGCAGCGCGTCGAACAGCCCCAGCGCGTGCTGGCCGGGGATACCGAAGCACACCCGGGCCCCCAACGCGGTCAGGGTCTCGGTGACCAGGTCGCCACCGTTGCGCGGCGCGCTCTCACCCATGTCGATCAGCCCTCCGTCTTGCGCTGGTGGTTCAGGGCCAGCAGGCTCACCAGGTCGTAGGCCACGTGCGAGGCCGCCGTGGAGGTGATCTGGGCGTGGTCGTAGGCCGGGGCGACCTCCACCACGTCGGCGCCCACCAGGTTCAGGTCGGCCAGCCCGCGCAGGATCTCCAGCAGCTCTCGGCTGGTGATCCCGCCGGCCTCCGGGGTGCCGGTGCCCGGGGCGTGCGCCGGGTCCAGGACGTCGATGTCCACCGACACGTACAGTGGCCGGTTCCCGATGCGCTGACGCAGCGCGTCGGCGATCTCGTCCACGCCCTTGCGCAGCACGTCGGCGGCGGTGACGATGCCGAACCCGAAGCGACGGTCGTCCTCCAGGTCCCGCTTGCCGTACAGGGGGCCACGGGTGCCCACGTGGGCGATCGCCTCGGTGTCGAGGATGCCCTCCTCCACCGCGCGTCGGAACGGGGTGCCGTGCGTGTAGGGCTCACCGAAGTAGGTGTCCCAGGTGTCCAGGTGGGCGTCGAAGTGCAGCATGGCGATCGGGCCGTGCACGCGGTACAGGGACCTGAGCAGGGGTAGCGCGATCGTGTGGTCGCCGCCCAGGGTCACCAGGCGGGTCCCGGCGCGCACGAACTCCGAGGCGCCCTGGTCCAGGGTCTCCACGGCGTCCCCGACCGAGTACGGGTTCACCGCGATGTCTCCGCCGTCCACCACCTGGAGGCGCTCGAACGGGGACACGTCCAGGCCGGGGTTGTAGGGACGCAGTAGCCGGCTGGCCTCACGGATCGCCGAGGGGCCGAAACGGGCGCCGGGACGGTAGGAGACACCGGTGTCGAAGGGCACCCCGACCACGGCGATGTCGGCTCGTTCCACCTGGTCGATGCGGGGCAGGCGGGCGAAGGTCGCCGGGCCCGCGAAGCGCGGCACGAGGCTGGAGTCGGTGGGTCCGATCGGTGCGTTCATGTGATCCATTCCTGTGTCGTCGGTTCCGCGATGGGTGTCAGCGGTCCCGGGTCGGGTCGGTGGACGCGACGCTCGTGGCGTCCTCGTCGGTTCCCGTCGCGGTCTCGTCGCCGGTGTCCTGGCCGCGCAGGCGGCGCTGCCACAGCTCCAGTACCGCGGGGTCGGTGGGCGGGGTGAGCAGACTGACGGCCACGTAGACCACCAGCGCGGTGCCCAACCCCACGTAGATGGGTTCGTTGGCGAGCAGGCCGGTGATCGCCATGGTCACGATGACGGCCACGGAACCGGCCAACATCGAGGCCAGGGCGCCCGCGCGCGTTCCGCGACGCCACACCAGGCCACCGAGGATCGCGACGAGCAGGCCGCCGACCAGGATGTTGTAGGCCAGGGTGAGCGCGGCGACCACGTCGTCCACGGCCAGCGCCACACAGATGCTCGCCATACCCAGGACCAGTGTGAACACCCGGTTGGCGGCCACCTCGTCCTCCTTGTGGTCGTCCTCGGCGGACCTCTTCGCGCCGAACAGGGCGCGCACGCGCGGCCACAGGTCGGTGGAGGTCACCGTGGAGCAGGCGATGAGGGCGCCGCTGGCGGTGGACATCACCGCGGACAGGGCGGCGGCCAGGACCAGACCGGCCACGCCCACCGGCAGGGTCGCCTCCACCATGAGGGTGAAGGCGTCGTCGGGGTTGGCCAGGTTCGGGAACATCACCGCGCCGGCGGTGCCGATGAGCGCGCCGCACACTCCGTAGATCAGGCAGTACACGCCCGCGCCGATGCCGCCCACCTTGGCCACCTTGTCGTTGCGGCCGGTGAAGACGCGCTGCCAGATGTCCTGGCCGATGAGCAGCCCCAGCGAGTAGATGACGAAGTAGGTGAGGATGGTCTGCCCGCCGATGGCGGTGGGGTCGAAGTAGGTGGGGTCCAACGACTCGCGCATCCCGGAGAAACCGCCGGCCGACCACACCGCCACCGGGGTCAGGATGAGCAGGAGCCCGATCGTCTTGATCGCGAACTGGGCCATATCGGTCATCGTCACCGACCACATGCCGCCCATCGTGGAGTACAGCACCACGATGGAACCGCCCAGGATGATGGCGACCACGCGCGGCAGTTCGAACAGACCGCTGAAGATGGTGGAGAAGGCCAAGGTCGAGGGCACCGTCAGAACGAAGGTGTAACCCCACATGACCAGGGCCGACACGACCCGGGAGTCACCGCCGTAGCGCAGGTCCAACATCTGGGAGACGGTGAAGACCCTCAGCCGCGAGATGCGCTCGGCGAAGAACAGGTGCAGGGCCAGGATGCCCACGCCGATGGCCACGACCAGCCAGGCGCCGGAGATCCCGTAGGTGTAGCCCAGGCCGATCCCGCCAACGGTGGAGGCGCCGCCCAGGACCACGGCGGCCATGGTGCCCGCGTACATCAGCGGACCCAGGCGGCGGCCGGCGACCAGGTAGTCGGACTTGCTCTTGGCGCGACGCATGCCCCACCAGCCCAGGCCGATCATGCCCAGGAGGTAGGCGGCGATCACCGCGGTGTCGATGAGCATGAAGCTCCTTTGCGGGGAGTGGTTCGGGGGCAGGCGGGGGCGTCGTGCGGGGGTCGGGCCATGGAGATGTTGACGCAGGTCACATCGCTTCGGTCAGCGTAGGTAGTCGGTAGGCTCCACTCCAGTGGCCGAACCGCACCACTTCCCGGTGAACTTTGGATGAATCGTCCAGTCGTCGCGGAAGGCGTCCTCGTGTACGTCATGTCCAGGACACGAGGATCGGCTCGGACGGGTCGGCGGGACGAGGGGGACCAGGACATGGCGAAGAGCGGGGGCGACACCCACCACGTGCCGTTGAGCGTGGTGGTGGCTCGCCGCGACCTGGGCCTGACCACGGTGGTCGAGGCCGGGGACCCACCGATCACCTGGGCGGTGGCGAGCGAGCTCGTCGTGGCCGCCGACTATCTGCGCGGTGGAGAACTCCTCCTCACCTCCGGGGCCAACCTGCCCACCGACACCGATGAGGTGCGCACCTACGTGGCCTCCCTGGTGCGCGCGGGGGTCGGGGCACTCGGCTTCGGGGTGGCGCCCGTCCACCGGGCCGTCCCCGCCGACCTCGTCGAACAGTGCCGGTCGCAGGGCCTGCCGCTGCTGGAGGTGCCACGGAACTCGCCCTTCGCCGCGGTCAGCCGCGCCGTGGGCGAGGAACTGGAAGAGCGCCACCTGCGCGACCTGCGCCGTTTGGGCGAGTCCCACCAGGCCCTGGCCCGCGCGGTCACCGCGCCCATCCCCGCCGAACGGGTGCCCGCGGTGTTGGCCGACGCTCTCGGAGCCTGGGTCGCCCTCGTGCCCGCCGACCCCACCGCATCCGTGCGCCGTACCGCGGGGGCCCCGGCCGACCTGGACCCCGAACTGCGTACCCTGCTCACCAAACTCACCGCCCCCACGGGTCCGCGCAGCGCCAAGGCCGACAGCGGCCCGGACGAGGTCTTCCTGCACACCGTGGGCACCCCACCCGAACACCAGGGCGTGGTGCTGGTGGGTCGCCCCGAACCCCTGGGCATCACCGACCGGGAGGTGCTGCGCACCGCCACGGCCCTGCTCGACCTACTGCTGCGCGCAGAGGGTGAGGAACCGCCCGCCCCGAGCCTGCCGCTCATCGCGCTGCTGTTGGACGGCGAACTGAACCCCCGCGCCATCGCGGCCCTGACCGGGCTCACCGACACCCGCGCTCCCGATCCCCGCTCCGCCACCTCGGGTGAGGCCCCCCGGGGCGGCTACCGGGTCCTGCGGGCCGCACCCGCTTCCCGAGGGCACCGAACCGCCGCCGCGGCCCTGCCCTTGGGCACCCACCTGAGCGACCTGGTCTCCGGCGCCGAGGAGGGCGGCGGTGTCGTGCGCGCCGTCCTCGCCGACCGGGGCGAGCGGTCCCATCACGACCATCTCGAACTCCTGCGTTCCCACGGGTGGATCGGCGCCCTGAGCGCGGCCGTGGCGCCCGAGGATCTGCCCGACGCCGACCGCCGGGCCGCGACCCTGCTGGTGCGCGCCCACGTCGTGGGCGAGCCACGGCTGTGGTCGGCCACCACCGACCCCTTCGACGCGCTCATCGACCCCGAGGGCGCCGGGCGGCCCGCCCGGGAGATTCTCGGCCCGCTCGACGAGGACACCCCGGCCGCGCACACCCTTCGTGCGACCCTGCACACCTGGCTGGCACGGCACGGCAACTGGGATCGGGCCGCCACCGACCTGGGCGTGCACCGCAACAGCGTCCGCTACCGGATCGGTCGGATCGAACGGGACCTGGGCGTGGACCTGGCCGACCCCGAACAGCGCATGCGCCTGTGGTTCGCCCTGACCCGGCGCCCTTGAGGGGCACGGGAACCTTCACGGGAGCTCGCACGGGCCGATGCACGTGCGAGCAGCCGACCGAAAACCCGTGAAAACTGGGTTCACCTGTGCGAACGAGCGAATGACAGGGTGAATTAGGGTCTCGCCGATTGGCCGCATCCGGCCATTTTCGTCGACGTTTCGTGAGCCGCTTCGATTCTGGGGATGTTACCCATCTCTAACCCCACCCGTATGACCTGCGCACCCCCGCGCCGAAACCCCCATCGGTGGCACGAAACCGGTTATCTCTCCGGAAAAACCGCAGGAGTGCGTTCGGTGTGACCCAAGGATAATTCGAGCAGGAATCGGAAGGATCGAACCGGAATGACTTCCGAAACAAGGGCCTGTCCCGGTTCTCTCGGTCCCGCCGCAGCCGAACCAGGAAACTGATGCCCAACGGGAACCCCGGTCCTTCGGGGCCCGGCCACGTAGAAGGAGGAAGGGGCGAGCCCTCCCGTCTCCAGACGGGGGCACATGCCCCGAGGACCCACATGACGTTTCCATCACTGGACACGGCACTGCCCTCCGGGGTGGACGCGCGCGAGCACGCCGACCTGCTCCGCCGATCCCACGACGCGCTGCTCGCGGGGCGCCCCACGCCCACGCCGTTGCGTCCGGTGATCGAGGACTCCTGGGAACGCATGCGCGGATTCGGCATCGATCCCGACTGCGGACCCCCACCACGGATGGCCCGCCTGGACGAACTCCAACGCCAACGCGACGCCTCACCCATCGCCGAGGTGTTGCCGCTGATCCGTCGTTCCCTGGTCTCGGTGGCCGACCAGGCCGACCACATCATGCTGGTCACCGACGCCTCGGGGCAGGTGCTCTGGCGCGAGGGATCCCATCGGATGCGATCGGTCGGCGACCGGGTCGGGCTGGTGGAGGGCTCCTTTTGGAACGAGGGCAGCATCGGCACCAACGCCATCGGCACCGCGCTGGTGGTCGGTCGCCCCGTGCAGGTCTACTCCGCCGAACACTTCGTGCGCAACCTGCACGCCCTCACCTGCGCCTGCGCCCCCGTGCACGACCCCCGGGACGGGCGACTGCTGGGCGCCATCGACGTCACCGGTCCGGTCTCCACCATCCACCCCTCCACCCTGGCCCTGGTCAACGCGGTCGCCCAACTGGCCCAGGCACATCTGCAAGGGCTGCACCACACCCACCTGGAACGGTTGCGCTCGGTCGCCGCGCCCCTGTTGGCCGGACTGACCCGACCCGCCCTGGTGGTGGACGAAAGCGGTTGGACCGCCGCGGCGGTGCACATGGAACCGGTCCGGCGGGTGCTGTTGCCCAAGCACTGCGAGAGCGGGACGGCCTGGATCCCCGCCCTGGGCGAGTGCGGCCTGGAACCCCTGCCGGGCGGCTGGCTCATCCGCCCGCGCCCCGGGGAGCGGGCCGGTTCCACCTCGGTGACCCTGGATCTGCGCAGACCCGGGGCGTCCACGGTGACGGTGGCCGGCCCGAGCGGCGAGTGGGTGCACAACCTGACTCCGCGCCACACCGAACTCCTCCTCCGGTTGGCGGTGCACCGGGCGGGGCGTTCGGGCGCCGAGTTGTCCAAGGACGTGTTCGGCGCCGACGCCCACGTGGTCACCGTGCGCGCGGAACTGTCCCGGATCCGGCGCAACCTGGGTGGCGTGATCGAGAGCCGCCCCTACCGTTTCGCCGACGAGGTCATGGTCCGGGTGATCGGTTCACAGACGTCGGTGAACCTGCTCCCCGCTTCGTTGGCGCCGGGGGTGCGGGCCCTGCTGGAGCGGGACGGGAGCACGCCCCTGTGCGACCACCCCGGCTGAATCCCCCGACGTCCCGACGCGTCGCCATATCGCCACTCTGGGTGGGAAAGTCGCAACCTGTTGCAACCGTTGCCGAGCGTGGGCCGATGGGATCAACTTGGGGATGCGCGGCCCGCCCACCGGTGGAGGCCTCCGGGCAAGAGAGGGCACGGAGGAGTTCACCGGTGCGGGGCGCGTCCGTGTCCTACGGACCTTGAGGGGGGTTACGGGGGTAAGGGCGGACGCGTTTTCGGGGAGTGCTCCACGGGAGGTTCGGGGGAATCCTCCGGCGAGCGTACGCGTATGATGCGGTGCGGCCCGGACCGTCGTGTGAGTTATCGGGCCGCACCGCCATAGGCGACTTCAGCCGGATTCGGGGGCGGCGGACCCCTCCTCGCCCGCGAGTTCGTTCGGCTCTGCCGTCTCTTCTGGCTCCGGTTCCAGCGGCGCGCACTGGAAACAGTCCATGGTGAAGACCTCGTCGCCGTCGACGGCCCCGGTGAAGACACCGGACAGGCTGTCGTCGCCCGCGGCGCGTTCGGCCAGGGCCTCGGACGAGAGTCGGCCCTCGAAGCGCAACTCGGCGCCGTCGCGGTCCAGTCCCTCACAGACCACCTCCAGGCCGCCGCTGACGGGCTCCGCGTCCTCTTCGGCGGTCCCGCCCCGGATGCCGTCGGCGGTGACCGTGTGCTCCTCCTCCCGTGTCGGCTCCGCCGATGGGGACGGTGATGGGGAGCCGGAGGCCTCGGGTTCCCCGATGGCAGCGGGAGGGGCGCAGGTGAGCGTGCCGTCGACCGGATGGCCCTTGCGCGCGAAGGCGCGTTCGACGCCCGGTCGTAGCACCGAAGCCGACAGGGCGTCGGCGGCCCGTGCCAGTTCCAGTCGTTCGGCGTCGATCTCCTGCTCCGTGGGTGCCGGGTCGGTGCACGAGGTCAGCGCGCCGCACAGCAGCAGCGTCGCGGAGATGCTGAGGGTGGTCGAGCGGACGCCCATGGTCTCCTCCGGTTCTCGGGTGACGCGCCCGTCACCGGGAGCGATGGTCCATCGCACCAATGTCCTCGAAAGCCCAGGAAACACCCATGTCCGACTCGGGTGGTAAGGGTGAAAAGTGCGTCATGTTCTGGTCATTCATGTGTGAGTCGGGTCGCGCACCCGGGTACCGTCACCGACGCGGCGCTCGAACGCCCGCGACGATGTGCGTCAGAGCACAGGAACGCCCTGATGGGGGGTGCCGCACGACCACTGGGCTAGACTCCGGATATTTCCCGAACCGTGTTCCACGGTTCGACACGACCCGACCGACTCACCGAGAACCGCATACGGCCCGGCCGTCACGGTGGCCTCGCGTGAACCAAGGGGACCCGCCCGGCGTCGAACCAGGAATCAACGAAGATCTCCCGGGACGACCCGGTAGACCCCACAAGACCGTCCTTCCTTCGGAGGTGGACCGTGTCCGCTGACCACCGAGAACAGCAGCCCGGCCAACAGGGCTCGCGTATCGACCCGCACGTCGGCCGCTACGCACATCGAGCACAGGGCATGGTCGCATCGGAGGTCAGGGCACTCTTCGCAGTCGCCTCCCGCCCCGAGATCGTCTCCCTGGCGGGCGGCATGCCCAACGTCGCCGCCCTGCCGCTCGACCAGATCGGTGACCTGGTCAAGGACGTGGTCTCCGAGGAGGGTGCCGCCGCCCTGCAGTACGGCTCCGCTCAGGGCGACCCCGTCCTGCGCGAGCAGATCTGCGACTACATGACCCTCGAAGGCGTCCAGTCCGTCCCCGACGACGTCATCGTCACCGTCGGATCCCAGCAGGCCCTGGACCTGATCACCCGCGTCTTCGTCGACCCCGGCGACATCGTGCTGACCGAGGCGCCCACCTACGTCACCGCGATCAACACCTTCGCCGCGTTCCAGGCCGACATCCGCCACGTGAGCATGGACGACGAGGGCGTCGACGCCGACGAACTCGACCGCGCCCTCACCGCGGCGGCCAAGGCCGGGCGCACCGTCAAGTTCTTCTACACGATCCCCAACTTCCAGAACCCCGGCGGCATCACCATGTCCGCCGAGCGCCGCGTGCGGGTGATGGAGGTCTGTCGGCGCCACGACGTCCTGATCATCGAGGACAACCCCTACGGCCTGCTCCGCTATGACGGCGAACCACAGCCCACCCTGTACTCGCAGGGCGACGGCAACGTCATCTACCTGGGGTCGCTGTCCAAGACGCTCTCGCCGGGCCTGCGCATCGGCTGGGCGTTGGCGCCCTCGGCGGTGCGCGCCAAACTCGTGCTGGCCGCGGAGTCGGCGATGCTCAGCCACTCCACGTTCAACCAGCTCGTGGTGCGCCGTTACCTCAAGACCTTCCCCTGGCGCGAGCAGATCAAGGCGTTCAACAGCATGTACGGCGAGCGGCGCGACGCCCTGCTCGGCGCGCTCAACACGATGATGCCGGACGGCTGTACCTGGACCCGGCCCGAGGGCGGGTTCTTCGTCTGGGCGACCCTTCCCGAGGGCATCGACGCCAAGGCGATGCTGCCGCGCGCGGTCAACCACCGTGTCGCCTACGTACCCGGCACCGGCTTCTTCGCCGACGGTCGTGGCCGTGACAGCATGCGGTTGAGCTTCTGCTACCCCACACCCGAACAGATCCGGGAGGGCGTGCGCAGGCTCGTCGGAGCCATCGAGGGCGAGATGGACCTGCGCGACACGTTCGGTCCCGCCATGGCCATGCCCACCGAGGGCAGCCAGGCCCCCACCCCCGACCTTCCCTGACACCCCGTGAGGGGCACCAGCCACCATGACAGCAGCACAGAAGGAGGTCCGCGCCGTGGCCGACCTTGACCGGGTCCTCGTCCTCGCCGGGGGACTGTCCCCCGAACACGAGGTGAGCGTCCAATCCGGCCGCAGCGTGGCCGAGGCCCTGCGCCGACTCGACGTCGAAGTGCAGGTTGCCGACGTCGACTCCGGCCTTCTCCAGCGCTTGGCCGACGACCCGCCCCAGGTGGTCTTCCCCGTCCTGCACGGCTCCGCCGGTGAGGACGGCGCGATCCGTGAGGTCCTGGAACTGGCCGGGGTGTCCTACGTGGGCGCCCGCCCCCAGTCCTGCCGGCTCGCCTACGCCAAGCCCGCCGCCAAGGCCCTACTGGCCGAGAAGGGCGTTCGGGTGCCGCGTGGCGCCACCCTGCCCAAGTCCGCCTTCCACGACCTGGGCGCGCCCGCGCTCCTGGACAAGCTCATCGAACGGCTCGGGTTGCCGCTGTTCGTCAAGCCCGACCGTGGCGGTTCGGCGTTCGGAGCCACCCCCGTGACCTCGGCCAAGGACCTGTCCACCGCGCTGATGTCCTGCTTCGCCTACAGCGACTCCGCGCTGGTCGAGGAGTTGGTCCAGGGCACCGAACTGGCCGTGGGCGTCCTGGACACCGGTTCGGGGCCCGTGGCGCTGCCCCCGGTGGAGATCGTTCCCGACGGCGGGGTCTACGACTACGCGGCCCGCTACACCGCCGGTCGCACCGAGTTCTTCTGTCCGGCCCGTCTGGAGGAGTCGGTACTGGCCGCGGCCACCGAGGTGGCGCTGACCGCGCACCGCGCCCTGGGCCTGCGCGACCTGTCGCGCACCGACCTCATGGTCGCCCCGGACGGCGAGGTCGTCTTCTTGGAGACCAACGTCGCCCCGGGCCTGACCGAGACGTCCACCTTCCCGATGGCGGCCGCGGCCCAGGGGCTGGACTTCGCGGTGCTGTGCCGCGAACTCGCCCACCAGGCGCACCTGCGCGGCTGAACCGACACCGGCCGACGGAACACCGACCGACGAAAACCGGGTGGGCCGCCACGCCACGGCGGCCCACCCGAACACGGTCCCGGAAGGGGCCCGAACCCGTGTCACCGGCTCGGAACCTCCAGGGCCGTCTCGATCGCATCACGGACCGTGCCCTGGAGCAAGGGGACCTTGTACCCGGTGGCGGGCAGGGGAGAGCACCGATCGGCCAGGGCGGTCAACGCCTCCTCCACCCGATCGGGCAGGTCCCCGCCGGGTGCCGCGTCCACCAGGGCGCCTTCCACCTCGGGTAGTCGCAAGGGGGTACGCGCCACCGCGCCCACCGCCACCGCGGCCCGCTCCACCGGTCCGCGGCCCTGGTCGGCGCACTCCAGCCGAACGACCACCTCCACCAGCGGCCACTCCGCCCGGGAACGTCCGGTCGCCCTTCGATGGGCGAAGCGCTCGCCCGGGGACGGGACCGGCAGTGACACGGCCGTCAACAACGTGCCCGGACCCAACGTGTGGTCACGTGTGGGGTCGGTGCCCTCGTACAGGTCGACGATCGCCTTCTCGGAGTCCGGGCCGCCCTCCAGGCGCACACTCGCCTCGTAGGCCAGCAGCGCCACCGCCAACGTCGACGGGTGTGGGGCCACGCACGGGCCCTGGTCCACCACCACGCCGCGCAGGTGGTCGCCCTCCCGGGCCGGACAGGAGTCCCCACCGGTCTGGAAGCAGTCGAAGGCGGGGTTGCGCAGGTAGGCGCAACGATTGCGCTGGAGCAGGTTGCCCCCGAGGGTGGCCGTGCCCCGGATCTGCGGGGTGGCCAGGGCCCGGGCGGTGGCGGCCAACGCCGGATAGGCCGCGGCCAGGGCGGGGTCGGCTCCCAACGTGGCGACGGTGGTCATCGCCCCCACCAGGGCCGAACCGTCGGCCTCCCAGACCACCTCGTCCAGGTCGGACACCCTCAACAGGTCCACCAGGGGCCCGGGGGCGATCACCCCCGCCTCCAGGCAGGCGGTCAGGTCGGTGCCCCCGGCGCGCGGGCGCACCCCCCGCCGGGCCAGGTCGGCCGACACCTCGGTCACACTCGTGGGTCGGGTCACGGTCATCGCGTCGCTCCGATCAGTCGGTCCGGGCGCAGGGGCAGGTCGTGGTGGCGGACGCCGGTGGCGTCGAAGACGGCGTTGCCCAGCGCGGCGGCCACCCCCACCACCGACACCTCGCCGAGCCCGATCCCACCACCGGGCACGTGCTCGAAACCCTCCTGGTGGAAGTACACCTCGGTCTCGGGAACGTCGCCCATCCCGGGTAGCCGGTACTCCTCCAGGTCGTCGGAGAGCACCACCCCGGTGCGCGGGTCGTCGCGCCGTTCCTCGAACAACGCGTAGCCCACCCCCTGGACGACGGCGCCCTCGCACTGGTTGCGGGCCATGCGTTCGTTGTAGATGCGCCCGGCGGCGATCCCGGCCCAGCACCGGGTGGGGCGCACCCGGCCCAACAGGGTGTCCACCTCCACCTCCATCACGTGTACCGCTCCGCTCATCCCGCGTCCCACCGCCAGGTCGCCGGCCATGTTCGGGGTGAGCCGCCCCCAACGGTCCAGGCCACGCTCGCCCACCACCGAGGACCCCTCGGCCAGGGACAGGGCCTCCTTGAAGGTGTGCTCGGGGATGGGGCCCGACGCCGGCACGGCGGGGGAGTGCTCGCGCAGGGCCTCGCGCAACCGGTCGGCGGCGTCGGCCGCGGCCGGTCCCATCGAGGTGGTGGTGCGGCTGCCGAAGGAACCGGTGCCGTGTACCGAGGACCCGTGCCCGATCTCCACGGTCAGGCCGTCGGCGCCGATGCCCAGCCGCTCGGCGACCACGTCGCCCAACACCGTCCGGATGCCCGTGCCGATGTCCTGGGTGCTCGAACGCACCACCAGCTCACCGCCGCGCACGGTCAGTTCCACCCGGGCCTGGGGACCGAGCAGGTAGGGCCAGCCCGCGGCGGCCAACCCGACGCCGCGTCGGAACCGGCCGGTGCTCTCACCACGAGGACGGTCCCGCCACAGCGGCAGCTCCGCCACTCGTTCGTACAGTGCCCGACGCTTGGGGTTGCCGTCCCACCGACGCCGTAGCGACAACGGGTCCTCGCCCAGCCGCGTCGCCATGGTGTCCACGGCCTGTTCCAACGCCCACGCCATCGGTGGTCCGCCGGGTCCGCGCATCGGCTCGCCCGGGGGTCGGTTGGTGACCACGTCGAAGTCGCGCACCCGTCGAGGTGAACGCCCGTACATCAGCGCGGCCAGGGTGGCGACGTTGGAACCGACCGACACCCCGCCGTCGCCCACCGAGTCCACGGCCAGCGCACGCAGGTCGCCCTCGGAGTCGGCCAGCAGGGCCACCCGGGTGCGGTTGCCGGGCCGGTGGCCGGCGTCGACGAGCTCCTCGGAGCGTTCCAGCGACACCCGCACCGGCGCGTCCACCAGCCGGGACAGTTCCACCGCGGCCACCGTGTCCGGGGACAGGGCGCCCTTGGCGCCGAACCCACCGCCCACGTACTCGGTCACCACGTGCACCCGTTCCCGGGGCAGGTCCCAACGCTCGGCGACCTTGTCGACCATCCGGCTCAGGGCCTGGGTGGACACGTGCAGGTGCAGGTCTCCACCATCCCAGGAGGCCACGCTCACGTGCGGTTCCAAGGGGGTGTGCACCTGGGTGGCGGTGGTGTACTCCTCGGCCACCAACAGGGGGTCCTCGCGCAACCGGGCGGCGCGCAGACGGGAGACGGCCGTGGGGCCGCGCCAGCTCACCACCCCGGGACCGCGCACGTTGCCGTTCCACGCGGACCTGGGACCGGGCGCCTCACCGTAGTCGAGGGCGGCGGCGCGTTCGGCCTTGGTCGGGTACACCAGTGGTGCCCCGGGCTCGCGGGCGGCGTCGACGGTGGTCACCGAGGGCAACGGCTCCAGGTCCACCCGTACGGCCGCGGCCAGCCGCCGCGCCTCGGCGCGGGTGGGCGCGGCCACGGCGGCGATCGCCCGCCCCACGTGGCGGACGGTACGGTCCTCGCCCAGCAGGTCCACCAGGGGAGCCCGACCGCCGTCGCCGTCGGGCGCGGGGCGCACCTTCAGGACCCGGGCGTGGGCCACGGTGGAGCGCACGATCACCCCGGTCCAGGTGCCCGGCGGGGCGTGGTCACCGCTGAAGCGGGCGCGTCCGGTCACCTTGGCGGGGGCGTCCGCGCGCGGCGGCGCCTCGACGGGTTCGGTGTCGAACCCACCGGCGCAAGCGGCGGCCACGGCGGAGAAGATCCCCTCGTAGGCCCCGCATCGGCACAGGTGTCCGGCCAGGGCGTCGGCGATCGTGTCGCGGTCCGGCGCGGTGTCGCCGTGCTCGGCCCGCCAGGCGTCCACGAACACGGAGGCCTCCACCACGAAGCCGGGTGTGCAGTAGCCGCATTGGAGGCCGTCGTGCGCGGCGAAGGCGCGCTGGACGGGGTGGTCGCCGCCCAGTCCTTCCACGGTGGTGACCGAACGTCCGGCCAGGTGGGCGGAGGGAAGCAGGCAGGAGGCGGTGGGGGAGCCGTCGACCAGGATGGTGCAGGCGCCGCACACTCCGCTTCCGCAGGCGATCTTGGTGCCGGTCAGGCCGAGCGTGTCGCGCAGGTGCTCGGCGGCGTTGACTTCGGGTTCGTCGGGGGTGGGCGTGGGGGCGCCGTTGACCGTGGTGTCCATGGGGCGTCTTCCCGGGCAGACGAAAGTTGTCACTGTCAACTTAAGTGGCGCTTTCCTCCGCTGTCAAAGACCTTTTCGCCCGAAGCAGCGGCTCGGACCCGAATTCGCGCCCGGTTCGACCGCCTCGCCGCCTCGGGCTTCGCATACTGTGGCGGGCGACGAAAGTACACGTCATCCCCCTCCCGAGGATTCCCTTCATGTACCTCACCCCGCCCCCTCGCATCCATGGCTGGGTCGAGTCCGGCTTCGAACCGGTCCGCGAGGCCTTCCAGAACAACTTCGCCGAACACGGGGAGACCGGCGCCGCCGTGGCCGTCCACCACGCCGGCCGCCCGGTGGTCGACCTGTGGGCGGGGACGCGCGACCCCGAGACCGGGGCGCCCTGGGAGTCCGACACCCTCACCCTCGTCTTCTCGGCCACCAAGGGGGTCACCTCCCTGGTCCTGGCACACGCCCACTCACGGGGTCTGTTCGAGTACGACCGACCGATGGCCCACTACTGGCCCGATTTCGCCCGTCACGGCAAGGGTCGCCTCACCATCGGCGAACTGCTCTCCCACCGGGCCGGTCTGCCCTACCTGGACACCGAACTCACCCCCGACCTGCTGGCCGACCACGACCGGCTCGCCCAGGTCCTGGCCGACCAGGCGCCCGCCTGGAAGCCCGGCACACGGCACGGCTACCACAGCGTCACCATCGGCCTCTACGTCAACGAGCTGCTACGCCGGGTGGACGGGCGCACCGTCGGCGCGTACCTGGCGGAGGAACTCGCGGGCCCCCTGGGCCTGGATCTGTACGTGGGACTTCCCGCGCGGATCGGCGATGAACGGTTGGCCCGCCTGACCGGAGGATCCTGGCGCGACCTGGCCACCGACCCCACCGCCGTCCCCCTCGGTCACGTACTCGCGCGCTGCCTGCCCTGGAGCATCGCCGCGCGCACCTTCGCCAACCCACCGCTGCGCACCGCCGACGAACTCGCCGGCCCCGCCTACCGATCGGTGGAGTTGCCGCACGGCAACGGCTTCGCGACCGCCCGCTCGTTGGCCGCGCTCTACGGCGAGTTCGCACAAGGCGCGCCGATACTGGGTGTGCGCGACGAAAGCCTGCGGGCCCTGGAGGAACGGCCCGCACCGCCCCGCGAGGGGGAACGCGACGTCAACCTCAAGGTCCGCACCCGCTACTCGTCAGGACTGTGGAAACCCTTCCCCGAATGGCGGTTCGGCACCGACGACCGCGCCTACGGCAGCCCGGGGGCCGGTGGCTCCTTCGGCTTCGCCGACCCGGCGACCGGCACCGGCTACGGCTACGTCCCCAACCGGATGGGTCTGCGGATCTGGAACGACCCGCGCGACGTGGCCCTGCGCGGCGCCCTGGATCGCTGCCTGGCCACGGTCATCCCCTGAGGCGGCGGACCCACCCCGAACACACCCGTGGCCGGGGTACCGAGCCCCGGCCACGGACGAACGGAACCCCTTACAAGCCCATCGCGTGCATGGTGAAGTGGAAGGAGAACACCGCGGTCAGGATCCACATCAGCCAACCGACCTCGCGGAAGCGGCCCTGAGCGGACTTGATCACCGTGTACGCGATGATGCCGATGCCGATCCCGCTGGCGATGTCGTAGGCGAACGGCATCATCACGATCGTCAGGAACGAGGGGATGGCCACCGAGAAGTCGTCCCAGGCGATCTGCCCCACGTGCATCATCATCATGGCGCCGACCAGCACCATCGCCACCGATGCGGCCTCGGCCGGCACCATACCGAACACCGGGGCGAAGAAGATCGCGCTGAGGAAGAACAGCCCGGTGACGACACTGGCCAGACCGGTACGCGCCCCCTCGCTCACCCCCACGGTGGACTCCACGAACACCAGCGTCGCCGAGGAACTGGTCAGACCACCGGCCACGGCGCCGGCGCCGTCGGTGATGAGGATCTGGTTGACCCGGGGCATCTGCCCGTCCTCGTCGGCGATGTCGGCCTTGGTGCCGATGGCCAGGATGGTGCCCAGCGCGTCGAAGAACCCGGCCAGCACCAGGGTGAACAGGATGACCCCGGCGGTGGTCGGTCCGGCCGTGGTCCAGGCACCGAACAGGTCCACCTGGAACAGCAACCCGAAGTCGGGGGCCGCGAACGGGCTGCCGGGCAGCTCCGGCACACCCCCGCCCCAGGACTCGGGGTCCAGGCTCAGCGCGTAGTGCAGGACCACCGCGAGCACGGTGGCACCGATGATCCCGTAGAAGATCGCACCGGGAACCCGGCGGGCCAGCAGCACCGAGGCCAGGATCAGTCCGGCCACGAACACCAGGATCGGCCACCCGTCAAGGTGTCCACCGCCGCCCGCGGCGCCGATCTGTAGGAGGCTGTCGCCGTCACCGGCGCTGACGAACCCGATGTTGGCCAGGCCGATCAGGGATACGAACAGGCCGATGCCCACGCCGATGGCGAGTTTGAGGTTGTACGGCAACGCGTTCATCACCGCGGTGCGCACCCCGGTCAGGACCATGAGGATGATGGCGATGCCCTGCCACACGACCAGGCCCATAACCTCAGGCCAGGCCATCACCGGCGCCGCCTGGTAGGCGACCACCGCCATCACACCGAGGGCCGCCGCGCAGGCGATGGGGGCGCGGCCCACCACACCCATCATGATGGTGACCAGCCCGGCGGCCAGGGCGGTCATGGTGGTCAGCTGACCGGCCGAGAGCTGGTCGCCGTTCACGTCGGTGACGCCGCTGAGGATGATCGGGTTCAAGACGATGATGTAGGCCATCGCCATGAACGTCGTCAGCCCTCCGCGGACCTCCTGACCGAAGGTCGACCCCCGTTCGCTGACGAGGAAGAAGCGGTCGAGCCAGGATCGATCCGTTGGGGAGCGCTCTGCGGAACGCGCTCCGGAGTCGTCGAGTCGGGTCATGTCCCCTCCTGGAGGGATATGAGCACGGCGAAGCCGTGTTTTAAGGGGGGTTGACTACTCTGCGTAGTCGGATTCGGGCACGAGGGGACGTCGTCGTCCCCTCGGCCGCCCACCCCGGGGCCGAGGGCGTCGGCAGGATCCGAGGCGGGCGGGTCTTGGTGGGGAGGGACGACGGGCGCTTGCCGCCCCTCCCCGGTCCGATGGGTGCCTCAAGGCACGCCGGGCGACCTACAGGTCGATCCCCACGATGTCCTCCGGACGCACCGGCGCGTGCGTGAGCGGACGCCTGGTCGCGTCGCGCACCGCGGCCACGATCGCCGGGGTCGACGACAGCGTCGGAGGCTCGCCCGCGCCGCGCAGACCGTACGGAGCGTGCGGGTCGGGTCGCTCCAACACGTCGATGCGCATCGGCGGGGTGTCGAGGATGGTCGGGATGAGGTAGTCGGTGAAGGACGGGTTGCGGATCTCGCTGTCCTTGACCTGGATCTCCTCCATCAGCGCCAACCCCAGACCCTGGGCGGAACCACCCTGGATCTGACCGGCCAGCTGCTGCGGGTGCAGGATCTTGCCCACGTCCTGGACGGCGTCCAGGGCCACGACCTTCACCAGGCCCAGCTCCACGTCCACGTCCACCACGGCACGGTGCACGCACATGCCGAACTGGTTGTGCGAGTCGCCCTGCCCCAGGTCCGGGTCGATCATCTCGGTGGGCCGGTGGTGGTACTCACGGGTGTGCTCCACCACCTCGCCGCCCTGGGCGGACTCGCCCAGGAGGTCGGCCAGGGACACCAGCACACCGTCGGTGGCGGAGACGAGCTTGCCGCCGTCCAGCGCCAACCCGGTGTCCTCGACCCCGGCCGGCACCAGACCCTTGCCCCGGGCCAGTTCGAACACCTCGGCGCGCACAGACGCGCACGCCGTGCGCACCGCGCCACCGGTCATGTACGACTGGCGCGAGGCCGAGGAGGAGCCGGCCGAACCCACCTGGGTGTCGGAGGGCGCGATCACGACCTTCTCCACACCCAACTCCGTGCGGGCGATCTGGCCCTTGACCGTCACCAGTCCCTGGCCGACCTCCGCGGCCGCGGTGTGCACCAGCACCACCGGTTCGCCGTTGACGACCTCCAAACGGACACGGGCGGTGGAGTAGTCGTCGAACCCTTCGGAGAAGCACAGGTTCTTGAGGCCCACGCCGTAGCCCACGCCGCGCACCACACCCTCGCCGCGGGTGGTTCCGGCCACGCCGCCGGGCAGGGTGCGCTGGTCGGTGGGATCCTCCAACTCGGTGCGCTCCACCGGCATCGGCAGGTCACGGCATCGCTCCAACATCTCCGCCATGGGCAGCGGCATGTCGATCTCCTGGCCGGTGATGATCCGGGAGCCCTGCGCCATGGCGTTCTTGACCCGAAGGTCCACCGGGTGCATGCCCAGCTTCTCCGCGAGCTTGTCCATCTGCGACTCATAACCGAAGCAGGCCTGCACCGCGCCGAAACCGCGCATCGCCCCGCACGGCGGGTTGGTGGTGTACACCCCGTAGGCGTCCACCAGCACGTTCGGCACCTCATAGGGGCCGATCCCCAGGGAGGAGGCCACGCCCACCACCGCGGGGGTGGCCGACGCGTACGCGCCGCCGTCCACGATGATCTCCAGGGTGGCGTACAGCAGGGTGCCGTCCGCCTTGGCGCCGTGCTCGTAGCGCATCTTGGCCGGGTGGCGGTGCACGTGCCCGTAGAAGGACTCCTCCCGGTTGTAGACGAACTTGACCGGCTTGCCGGTGTGCAGCGCCAGCATGCACGCGTGGATCTGCATCGACAGGTCCTCGCGGGCACCGAACGCGCCGCCCACGCCCGCCAGGGTCAGCCGCACCTTGTCCTGGGGCAACCCCAGAGCCGGCGCGATCTGCTTCTGGTCCACGTGCAGCCACTGGGTGGCCACGTACAGGTCCACCCCGCCGTCCTCGGCCGGGACCGCCATGCCCGACTCCGGGCCCAGGAACGCCTGGTCCTGCATGCCCACCTCGTACTCGGTGGCCACCACGGCGTCGGCCTCGGCGCGCAGCCTCTCCAGGGTCTCCTCCTGACCCTCCTTGGAGCCGGCCACGTCCACGAACGAGCCGGTACGGATGGGCTGGTAGCGCAGCCGGTTACCGCTCTGGTTGAACTCGGGGTGCTCGGGCAGCTCGCCCTTGTCGTGCACCAGCGGGTAGTCGGGGTCCAGGGCCGCGCGCCGGGAGTCGCTCACCGGGGCCAGCACCTCGTAGTCGACCTTGATGCGCTCCATCGCCCGTCGGGCGGTCTCGGGGTGGTCGGCGGCCACGATCGCCACCGACTCGCCCTTATAACGCACCTTGTCGAAGGCCAGCACCGGCTGGTCCTGGTGCTCCAGGCCGTAGCGCTTGGTGCCGGGAACGTCCTCGTGGGTCAGCACCGCCTGCACACCGGGCACCTTGAGCGCCTCGGTGATGTCGATGCCGAGGATCCTCGCGTGCGGGTGGGGGCTGCGCAGGGTGGCGCCCCACAGCATGTCCTCCATCCACATGTCCGACGAGTAGGCGAATTCGCCGGTCACCTTCAGCGTGCCGTCCGGGCGGCGCGGGCTGGCGCCCACGCCGTCCTTGGTCGTGCTGGAAAGGTCCGTGACGGTACGGGTCGTCGCCGCCATCAGCGGCTCACCTCCTGGGTCAGACTCCGGTGTGCGGCGCGACCGCGCGCGGCGGCGCTCTGGGCCGACAAAGTGCGCATTTCGCCGTGGTCGACGACGGTGTTCCCGCCGACGAGCAGGCGCTCCAGGGGCGGCGTGGGACCGAACACCATCGCCACCACCGGGTCGTCGATGACATCGTGGCCGAACCCGTCCACCCGCCACAGGGCCAGGTCGGCGAGCTTGCCCACCGACAACGACCCCAATTCGCGGTCGCGGCCCAGCACCCGGGCGCCACCCAGCGTGGCCATCTCCAGGGACTGTCGGGCGGTGAGGGCCTGCGGCCCCTTGCGGGCCCGGGCCATCAGCAGGGCCTGGTGCATCTCGCCGGCCATCGAGGTCAGCTCGCTGGAGGCGGGACCGTCCACGCCCAGACCGACCTTGGCGCCGGCCTCCAGCAGTTCGGTCACCCGGCAGATGCCCGCGCCAAGGCGGGCGTTGGAGGTGGGGCAGTGCGCCACACCGGTGCCGGTGGCCGCGATCCGGCCGATCGCGGAGTCCGACAGGTGCACCGCGTGCGCGAACCACACGTCATCGCCCAGCCAGCCCAGCTTCTCGGCGTACTCCACGGGGGTGCACCCGAACTCGGCCAGGCACTTCTCCTCCTCGTCGAGGGTCTCGGCCAGGTGGGTGTGCAGCCGCGCCCCCTTGTCACGGGCCAACGTCGCGGCGTCGACCATCAACTCCCGGGAGACCGAGAACGGTGAGCAGGGGGCCACCGCGATCCGGGTCATGGAGTCGAAGGAGGTGTCGTGGTAGGTGTCGATCGCCGCGGCGGTACCCGCCAGGGCACCCGCCAAGGACTCCACGACACTGTCCGGGGGAAGACCGCCCTGGCTGTGGCCGCGGTCCATCGAACCGCGCGCCAGGTCCAGACGAATACCCACCTCACGGGCGGCCTCGACCTCGGCGGCCACGATGTCACCGCGCCCGGCCGGATAGATGTAGTGGTGGTCCGAGGCGGTCGTGCAGCCCGACAGCGCCAGGTGCGTCAGTCCGGCCGACGTCGTCCCGGAGACCACCTCGGCGTCCAGACGGTGCCAGATCTCGTAGGAACCCACCAACCACTCGAAGAGGGTGCCGTCGGCGAACAGGCCCTGGGTCGCCCACTGGTAGAGGTGGTTGTGCGTGTTGACCAGACCGGGGGTGACCACGCATCCACGGCCGTCGATCCGCTCGAAGTCGCCCTCCACGATGGGGGCGGGGCCGGCGCCCACAGCGGCGACGCGCCCATCGCGCACCACGACGTGACCGTCGGCGTACTCGGGGCCGTCCACCGTCACCACGTGGGCGCCCTCGATCACGATGGCCTTGCTCATGAGGCGCTCCCGGCCTCGGCGCGGCGCTCGGCGGCCAGGTGCACCGCGTCGATGATCTTCTCGTACCCGGTGCAACGGCACAGGTTGCCGGCCAGGGCCTCACGGATCTCGGCGTCGGCCGGGGCGTCCTTGCCGCAGCCCACGGTGCGCTCCAGCAGGTCGTCGGTCTGCACCAACAGACCGGGGGTGCAAAAGCCGCACTGCACGGCGCCCGCCTCCACGAACGCCTCCTGAACGTCGCCCAGGGTACGGTCGCCGCCCTTGCCCGGCTCCTTGGCCAGACCCTCCACGGTGCCGACCTCGCGGCCCTCGGCCTGCCCGGCGGCGATCATGCACGAACACGCGGTCACACCGTCGAAGTAGACCGTGCACGACCCGCATTCGCCCTGTTCACAGGCGTTCTTGCTGCCCGGCAGGCCCAAGCGCTCCCGCAGCACGTACAACAGGCTCTCGCCCGGCCAGACGTTGTCGGCGGTGACGTCCTCACCGTTGACCTTGAAATTCACGCGCATCGTGAGGACTCCTTCCGGTAGTCGGTGACGGACCAGCTCAGGGCACGGCGGGCCATGACCGACAGGGCGTGCTTGCGGTAGTCGGCGCTGCCGCGCTGGTCGTCGATGGGACGGGCGGCCGCGGCCACCAGATCACCGAAACGGCGCACCACGGACTCGGCCAGGGGACGACCGTCCTCCCAATCGAACTCGGCCTCCAAGAACTCCTCGGCGGCCTCGGCGCGCAGCGGGGTCGGCCCGGCCGAGCCCACCCCGGTGCCCACCTTCCGGTTGTCGGTGTCCAACGCCAGCGAGAAGGAGGTCACGGCGATGACCATGGCGTTGCGGGTACCGATCTTGGCGAATTGTTGCGGCCCGGTGGCGCGCGGAAGCAGGATCGCGGTGATCAGCTCGTCCTCGGCCAGGGCCGTCTTGCGCAACGACAGGTAGAAGTCGCGCGCCTTGACCCTGCGGGTGCCGCGCACCGACGCCACCTCGATCTCGGCGTCCGCGGCCAGCAGCGGCGGATGAGACTCCCCGGCGGGGGAGGCCCCGCCCAGGTTGCCGCCGACGGTGCCCCGGTTGCGGATCTGTGGGGAGGCCACCGAACGGGAGGCCTTGGCCAACGCCGGCGCGGCACCGCTCAGGTGCTCGATGACCTTGGTGTAGGGGACCCCGGCGCCCAACCGGGTGTGGTCACCGTCGGTGCCCCACTCGGTCAGCTCCGGGACCCGGGTCAGGTCGATCAGGGCCGGAGGTCGGCTCTTATCGAAGTTCAACGCCACCATCACGTCGGTACCGCCCATGATGGGCACACCGTCGGGGTGGGCGCTCCTGGCCTCTAGGGCCTCCACCAACGTGGAGGGCCTCAGGAATTCCATGCTCGTCCTCGTCCTGCGCTGTGGTCCGGCCGCGTCCTGGTCGACGCGAACCTTCGATGGAACCGGCGATCTCGGTTACTAGGGGGCGATCTTGTGAAGTACACCACTCGAAATCCAGACCAGACCAGGCGTCGATGACATGAAGTGACCTGGGAACGAACAGCGATCGTTGGTCGTTTCCTCCAAATGACATCGGTGAGAACATCGAGGGACCCGGCCGCGGTGCCCCACGGGCCCATCTTGGGACACACTGTGTCCTGAGCCGGAGCCATCCCAGGTGGGGACACGCCCACACGAACACGAAGGAAGTCCATGCAGATCAGTGACCTGCTCGCCGTCAAGAGACTGCACCTGCGGTTCCTGACGGGGGCGGAGCACGCCCACCGCGACATCCGGTGGGCCTACACCACTGACCTGCTCGAACCCGCGCGTTACCTGCGCGGCGGCGAATTCGTGCTCACGGGCATGATGTGGCGTACCCGACCAGAGGACTCCGAGACCTTCGTGACCTCGATCCTGAGCGCGGGCGCCGTGGCCGTGGGCGCCGGAACCGCCTTGGGCGAGATTCCCGACGACCTCATCGCCGCCTGTCGCGCCCACGACGTGCCCCTCGTGGAGATCCCCGCGGAGACCTCCTTCGGCGCGGTCACCGAAGAGGTCCTGCGTTCGCTCACCCAACGCCGCTTCACCACCATCGCCGAGACCCGCGACCGGCACCGTCGCCTCATGGCCGACGTCGCCTCCGGAGCCGACTTCCCCGGGGCGTTCGCCGCGGCCGCGACCCAGGCCGGACTCCGGGCCTGGGTGCTCTCCTCCACCGGCCGCACCATCGCCTCCGTCGAGGACTCGCTCACGGCCGGGGAACGCGAACACCTCGCCGCCAAAGCCCTCACCTGGTCCTCCTTCCCCCACGGCACCCGGCTCCCGGGGGAGAACGACGGCGGCCGCGCCGTCACCGTCCTTCCCGTGCGGGCCAAGGAGTCCCACCCGCTCTCCGGGTGGCTGTTGGTTGTCACCGGCGACCACGCCGACTGGAGCGAGGAGGTGCACGAGACCGTCGCCGAACTCGTCTCCATCGGCGTCCTGGCCCGCAGCCGCGAGGAGGAACGCGCCCTGACCACGGCCCGGCACCTGGAGGGCCTGCCGCGCCTGCTCGCCGCCCAGCGCTTCGACGAGGTCACCGCGCTGCTGAGGGGCACCGGTGACAGACCCGCGCCCGACGACCGCTCCCACGTGGTGGTCAGCGCCATGATGCTGCCCGAACCCCGGGTGCCCGACCTGGCCCGTCGTGTGGTCGCCGAACTGGTCGCCGACCACCCCGGCGCCGTCGTCACCGGCGACAACGACGCCCTGGCGGTCATCCCGGTGGAGGGCACCGACGAACAGGCCCGAGCCCGGGGCGAGGCCCTGCGCACCGAGCTCGTCCACCGTGCCCGGGTCCTGGAACCCGGCCTGCTCGACTACCGGCTGGCCATCGGCCTGAGCTCCGCCGCCCGCGGCATCGGCGAACTGCGCGGCGCCGCCGTGGAGGCCCGCCACGCCCGTCGCCTGGCCGAACTACGCGGCGGCCGCTCCCGCGTCATCGCCGGAGCCGAGATCGACTCCCACGAACTCTTGCTGGCCTCGGTCCCCGAGGAGGTGCAGACCTCCTACCGCGAACGCCTCCTGGGCCCGCTCATCGTCTACGACCGCGACCACCGCTCCGAGCTGGTGGAGACCCTGGAACGGTTCCTGGACCACTCCGGTTCCTGGCAGCGCTGCGCCGCCGCCATGCACGTCCACGTCAACACCCTGCGTTACCGCATCGGTCGGGTGGAGGAGTTGACCGGGCGCGACCTGAGCAACCTCGAACATCGCGTCGACCTGTTCCTGGCGCTCAAACTGCGCGACTGAACGCGGTCTGTCACCGGCCGGGTCTAGGGTTCGGTGCGTGAGCACCGACCTTCTCGCCAAGACCGAGATCACCGACGCCGACCTGTCCGAACTCGACCTGCGTGACGCCCTGGCCGAGGACCCGGGCGCCCCTCGGATCCTGACCCGCTGCGACCTGCGCGGGGCCGACCTGCGCGACGCCCACCTGGTGAACGCCCGCCTGGTCGACTGCAGGTTGGACGGTGCCCGCCTGGAACGGGCGGTGCTGGAGGGAGCGGTGGTGACCGGTGGCAGCGCCTCGGGTGCTTTCCTGAACCACTCCGACTGCACCGACGCCCGCTTCGAGCGCGTGGACCTGGCCAACACCCGCTGGCAGGGCGCCCTGCTCACCGACACCGCCTTCCACGGCTGCCGGATGACCGGCGCGGGCCTGAACTCGCTGCGCGGCATCGGCTACACCTTCGCCCAGTGCAACCTCATGTTGGCCCGCTGCAAGGGGATCGTCCTGCGTGGACAGACCCTGGAGGGCCTGCGCATGGACGAGGCCGACCTGGCGGCGGCGGACCTGCGCGAAACGGTGTGGGTGGAGTCGCGCCTGCGTGGCGCGCACCTGGTGGGCGCGAAGTTCGGCGGGGCCGACCTGCGCGGCGCGGACCTGGGGGAGGTGCCCCTGGAACAGGCCGGTTACCTCAGGGGAGCGACGATCGGCCCGGTCCAGGCCGGACTGATCCTGGCCTCTTTGGGCATCACCGTCGCCGAGTAGGCGGGACGAGGGGCGAGGCGTCGCAGGCCCCGCCCCGGCAGGTTCAGCGATCGGAATTTTTCGGGTGGCGCAGACCCGGGGCTTCAGTCCTGGGGATAGCCGCCTTTCCGCGAACGGGAACATTAAACAGCCCTTTGCCATACAATGAGTTGCACGTCCGTCACCCTGTGCTCGAACCGCAACATCACCTTCCAGTGCGCCTTCCACGTGGTCTGGTGCCCCAAGTACCGGGGCCGCGTCCTCGGCGGTCGCATTGAGGAACGGCTGAAGCAGATCGTGCGCGAGGTCGTGACCGACAAGGAAGCGTGGCTGGTGGAGACGGAGGTCATGCCCGACCACGTGCACCTGCTTGTGGAGGTCGCCCCCCAGTTCGGAGTGCGCTGGCTTGTCAAGGCCATCAAGGGCCGCTCCTCCCGACTGTTGCGCGACGAGTTCCCGCACTTGAAGTCCCGTCTGCCGCTCCTGTGGACGAACAGCTACTTCGTGGCCACCGTCGGAGGCGTCCCGCTGGTAGCGATCAAACAGTACGTGCACAACCAGAAGAGCCGCTGAGAGAGGAGGTGTTCCACGATGTTGACGGGTCGCCGCTACCGGCTTGCCCTGACCGACGATCAGGAGGCGATGTGCACCGAGTTCGGTGACATCTGCCGGGCCGTGTGGAACACCGCCCTGGATCAGCGCCGCCAGTACGTGGACCGCCACACCCGGGGCCGAAACGGTGAGTTCTGCGGATACCACCTTCAGGCCGGGCAGCTCGCCGAAGCCAAGGCGGAAGAGACCTGGCTCAAGGCCGCCCCCTCGCATGTGCTTCAGCAGACCTTGAAGGACCTGGACCGGGCCTGCCGGGAGAAGGGCACCTTCAAGGTGCGGTGGCGGGCCAAGCACCGGTGGATGCCCTCGTTCCGGTTCCCCGCTGGGAACCTCATCACCATGGAGAAGCTGAACCGCAAGTGGTCACGGGCCAAACTGCCCAAGCTCGGATGGGTGCGGCTGCGCTCCTCCCGCCCGATCGGCGGAACCATCCGCTCGGCGACCGTGTCCCGCAAGGGCGGTCACTGGTCTGTGTCGTTCCTCGTGGAGGACGGGCTGTTCACCCCCGAGCACCACCCGGGCACCCCGGTAGGGGTGGACCGGGGCGTGGCCGTGGCGGCAACCTTGTCCACGGGCGAGTTCCATGACCGGCCCTTCGTCACTGACGGAGAGAAGTCCCGACACATGCGGTTGCAGCGCAAGCTGTCCCGGCAGAAGAAGGGGTCGACGAATCGGACCAAGACGCTCAAGGCCATGGGCCGCATCACCACCCGGGCTGTGGACCGGCGCGGCGATTTCACCGCACAGACCGCTCACACGCTGACCACCCGGCACAGCACGGTCGTGTTGGAGGACCTTCGCACCACCAACATGACCGCTAGTGCCTCGGGCACCGTGGAAGCACCCGGCAGGCAGGTACGCCAGAAGGCCGGGCTCAACCGGGCCATCCTCGACAAAGGGTGGCACCGGCTCGAACTCGCGCTGCGCAACGCCGCGCGTGAGACCGGCACGCAGATCGTGTTGGTCGATCCCGCGTACACGTCTCAGACGTGTCACCGGTGTCTGCATGTGGATCCGAAGTCCCGCAAGAGTCAAGCGGTCTTCGAGTGCACCAGGTGCGGTCACCGGTGTCACGCCGATGTGAACGCGGCCAAGAACATCCTTCGCGCCGCAGGGCATGCGGTGCCGGCCTGTGGAGACCTCGCCGTTAGGCGGTCCGTGAAGCAGGAACCAGCGTCCCCGCAAGGGGCAGCGCACCAACCGGCTTTGCCGCTGGTTGGAATCTCCCGCCTTTAGGCGTGGGGAGGAAGTCAAGCACAACCGGCCGGCCCACCCCTGGACGGTGGCAGAACTGGCCGAACGGTGCGGGATCTCCCGATCGGCCCTGGCCCGCGCCTTCACGGCCCTGGTGGGTACCCCGCCCATGACCTACCTGGCGGAGTGGCGGGTGTGCATGGCCGCCGAGCGGTTGCGCACCACCGACGAGACCGTGGACACCATCGCCCGCCGGGTCGGCTATTCCACCGCCTTCGCTCTCAGCGCCGCCTTCAAACGCGTTCGCGGCACCACCCCCACCGCCCACCGGCGCGGAAAACCGGTGGAGACGCCCGCCCCGGCCGCCCTGACCTGAAACCGAGGATCGGGGGCGGTCGCAGTCTCAGTCGACATGGTCGACGACGTAGGCCTTGAAGAAGTCATCGCCGCTGACGGTATCGGCGCCGCGGACCGGGGTCAGTCGGTCAGGACGCGGCGCAGCCACGGTAGCCGCTGACCCCGCGCGCTGCGGCTGAGGGCCGCGTCGGCGGCGATGGCGTCGAAGGAGTGGTAGCCGCCCGGCCACACGTGCAGCTCGGCGTGCCCGCCGACCTTCCAGATCCGGGATGCGAACTCGACCACCTCATCGCGGAAGGTCTCCGCCGTCCCCACCTCCAGGTAGGCCGGGGGCAGGTTCGACACGTCCTTCGCCCGGGCCGGTGCCGCGTAGGGCGAGGTGTCCGGGCCGCCCTGCGCGCCCTGGAGCAGGCAACCCCACCCGGTGTCGTTGGAGGCGCGATCCCACGTGCCCACCCCCGCCATCTGGTGGGCGGAGACCGAGTCGTTGCGGTCGTCCAGCATCGGGTAGAGCAGCAACTGCGCGCGAACCGCCGGACCACCGCGATCACGGGCCAACAGGTTGACGGCGGCGGCCAGACCGCCTCCGGCGCTGGCACCGCCCACCACCACGCGTTCGGGATCGACCCCCGACTCGGCGGCGTTCTCGTGCAACCACACCAACCCCGCGTAGCAGTCCTCCACCGGGGTCGGGTGCGGGTGCTCGGGCGCCAACCGGTAGCCCACCGACACCAGGACCAGGTCCAGTTCACGTGCGAGCTGAAGCAGTTCGGGGATCTCACCGCCGCGATGGGTTCCGCCGATCATCCCGCCGCCATGGATCCAGTACAGCGCCCCGGTGGTCGCGGTGGTCTCCTTCGGCCGCCACACGATCAACGGCACCGGGTGCCCGTCCGGTCCCGGCGCGGTGCGCTCGGACTCGACGAAGACCCCGCCCAGTGTCATGTCGGTCTCGTCCCCGGGGGCCAGACGAGCGGCGCGGACGCGCATCGCGTCGATCTGCTCCGGGACGATACCCGGCGGCATCTCGGCGTTGACCTGGGCCAGGGCGGGCAGCAGTTCGGGGTCGAAGGACGGGCGGGGAGTGGACATCGAGGCCTTCCACGAAGGAGTGACTGAGGTGGCGGAACCCTACCGAAAGCGACATCGGGGCCCGGTCGGCACCCCGCCCCTGAGCGTCGAAGTCCCCGAAGTCCCCGGCCCCTCAGGCGTCCAACGCCCGATCGATGAGTGCGTGCGCGCGCGGCACCCGCCGACGCCCCTCGTCCATCCACAGGCAGTCCTGGAGCAGCCGCACCCGCGTCCAGGCCCGTGCGCGGGCCCGGTCCAGCCCGGCCACCTCGGTGAGCAGGTCGAACCTGCGCCTGGTGGCCCGCACCGGGTCGCCGGTCTCCTCCGCCTCGACCCATCGGTTGCGCAGGGCCGGCAGCAACTCGAAACCGGGATCGCCCACCAGTGGCTTGGGATCGATCGCCAACCAGTCGCCCCGGTCGGTTCCCTGCAGCGGTGCGAGCACGTTCTCGTAGTGTAGGTCCCAGTGCAGCAGCCGGTCGCCCGGGTCGGCGGCGAGCTCGTCGGCGATGGCCGCCCAGCGTTCCAGCACCGGTCGCCAGGGCTCCTCCAGATGGGCGGCCCTGGCCCGTCCTCGATCGGC
This sequence comes from Nocardiopsis sp. NPDC006832, assembly GCF_040635885.1. Taxonomy (NCBI): domain Bacteria; kingdom Bacillati; phylum Actinomycetota; class Actinomycetes; order Streptosporangiales; family Nocardiopsidaceae; genus Nocardiopsis; species Nocardiopsis sp. NPDC006832. The sequence goes on from NZ_JBEYLC010000004.1 coordinate 59,341, forward strand.
GATGTCACGGGTGATGGGCCCGAGCCCGCGCATCCCCTCCGGGCCCTGGTGGGCGGTCAGCCGAGCCAACAGGGAACCGATGACCTCCAGGGCCGGCTCCAGGGGTTCCTCGTCCAGACGTCGACCCGGGTCGAGGGCCTCCAACAGCATCGCCCCGGTCCGAGGGCTGTGGTCGAGCAGTCGAACCGCGCCCTCCCCGTCCCAGACGCGCAGGGCCAGGGGCTCCCCTTCGGTCTCGGGATCCTGGGGCTGGATCTTGAGCACCGCCGAAGTGCCATCGGCGCGACGTACGGGCACCACCAGGGCCACCGCCCCGTGCATGCTCTCGCCGGCCACGGTCAGCCCCCACTCGTCGAGGTGCCGCACCGTCAGCCCGGGAAGCCGGCGCGCCCACTCCGGGCCGAAGAAGGAGGTGACGGATTCGACCAGGGCCCGTGGCACGGTGACGGGGTGGACGGAGGCGTTGTCCATGGAAGGTCTCCTCGGGTCGGGTCCGCCCCACGATGGCGGGTGCGGGCCGGTGCGCGCACCCGCTTTTCGTCATCGGTTCCGCACCCTGCGACGCACTGGTCGCCCCCGTGCCCGTCGTCCCCTGCTCAGCGCGTCGACCATCCCGCCCAGCGCCGGTTTGCTCCGGTAGTCCTCGTCGAAGGGCAGCGCGGAATCGTAACCGGGGAACCATTCGGGGATCCACGAATGGGCGTCGGTCACCCCCCACACGCTCACGCCCACACAACGCGAGACCTCCAGGCACGCCTCCACGGCCCGCCGGTACTCCTCGGCCTGGTCCGAGACCGCATCGTCGGTGACCGGTTCGGCGATGCGCACGTCCAGTTCGCTGATCTCCACGTCCAGGCCCAGGTCCGTGAAGCGTCGCATGTTCTCGGCCAGGTCCTCGGGTACGTCGCCGTGCACGAAGTGCCCTTGGAACCCGATGCCGTGCAACGGCACCCCCTGCTCCAACAACCCGGAGGCGAGCTCGTACAGGGCGTCGGCCTTGTCCCCGCCACCCTCGATCCCGAACTCGTTGATGTAGAGCCGGGCCTGTGGGTCGACCTCGTGCGCCATCCGCAACGCCTCGGCGATGTAGTCCTCGCCCAAGGTCTGGTACCAGAGGTTCTCGCGCAGCTCGGGGCCGCCGTCCTCGAAGGGTTCGTTGATCACGTCCCAGGAGTCGACCCGACCCTGGTAGCGGCCCAGCAACGCCTCCATGTGCTCGCGCATGACCTCGCGCAGCTCGTCGGCGTCGTAGAAACCCTGCGCCAGCCACTCGGGCTGCTGGTTGTGCCACAACAGGGTGTGTCCGCGGATGTCCAGGCCGTGCTTCTCGGCGAAGTCGACCACGGTGTCGGGGCCGCTCCAGTCGAACTCATGACGCTCGGGTTGGACGTGCACCCACTTCATCGTGTTCTCCGCGGTCACCGCCGTGTAGTGGTCGGTGACAACGTCCTGGTAGTCCGAATCGTCCCGCAATGGGTCGACCGCCACGGCCACACCCAACTTGATGCCGTGCGACTCGGCCAACCCGGGCAGGTCGCTCCCCGGTTCCTCCGCCGGTCCGGGCAGGACCAGCACCGCCACCGCCGCCACCACGAGGACCACCACGCACACCGCCCCCACCGCGAGCAGCGGCCCTCGCCCGCGTGTGGTCGTGCGCCCGAGCCCCTCGGTCGTCTTCCGCACCCTGTGGCCCCCGCCCTCTAGCGACCGACGGTGACCGGGAACGTGGCCAGACCACGGACGGTCAACGTGTCGCGCCGGGTGGGCATCGCCGTGGGCCGCAGCCCCGGGACCCTGCGACTCAGCGTCCGCAGGGCGATCTGCCCCTCCAACCGGGCCAACGGGGCGCCCAGGCAGTAGTGCGTTCCGCCGGAGAAGGCCAGATGCTCCGCGGCGTCGGGCCGGGTGATGTCGAAACGGTCGGGGTCGTCGAAGTGCTCGGGGTCGCGGTTGGCGGACCCGAGCAGGCAGATGACCTGCTGACCTGCGCCGATGGGAACCCCTTCGACCTCGGTGTCCTCACGGGCCCAGCGCCCGGTGAGTTGGACCGGCGAGTCGTAGCGCAGGGTCTCCTCCACCGCCCCGGCCGCCATCTCCGGGTCATCGACCAGGCGTTCCCACTCCTCACGGTGGCGAAGCAGCGCCATCGTCCCGTTCCCGATCAGGTTCACCGTGGTCTCGAACCCGGCCACCAACAACAGACGGAACATCGACCCCAGTTCGGACGCGGTCAACGCGCCCTCGTCGAAGTGGGCGACCAGATCGGAGACCACGTCCTCACGCGGGTCCGCCCGCCGTTCGACCATCAAGCGTTCGAGCAACGCGTCCAAATCTGCCGTCGCCTGTCGGATCCGGCCGAGCTGGCGCGCCGAACGGGCCCCGTCCAGGGCGGCGCCGATGACGTTCCCGATGCGGTCGAAGTCGGCCCGATCCTCCTCCGGCACCCCCAACAGGTGACTGATCACCATGATGGGCAAGGGCTGGGCGAAGTCGCGCATCAGGTCGAACCCACCGCGCCGCACGGCGCTGTCGATCAGATCGTCGGCGATCTTCTGGATCACCAACCGGTAGTCCTCCATCCGGCGAGGGGAGAAGGCCGGCTTGGCCAGCTTGCGCAACCGGGTGTGGTCGGGCGGGTCGCGCTGTAGGAACGACAGGTCCATCACGTCGAACTGATCGGGGACCGCCATCTCCGAGGGCGGCGCGACCCCGAAGGCACGGTCGCGCAGGACCCGGTGGACGGCCGCGCGCGTGGTGGCGGCGTGGAAGGGCAACCTGCTGGAGACCACCGGACCCCGCTCGCGCAGCCGCCGATAGGTCGGAAAGGGGTTCTCCCGCCAAGGCCAGTGCAGGAGGCGGCTGGGGTGGTCCCCGCTCTGGGCGGCCAACCACGACACGCCGTTGGCGGTGCGCAGTCGCGCGTCGATACGAAGGGTCTGGAGAGTCTTCACGGGCGCGCCTCATCCTGTCGGTGGTGTGTTCCGACCCTAGATCGGCCTTCCCCCGTGAACCGGTCCGCCCGCCTGGTTGGCCGTGTGTGGCCAGGTGGGAACCATGGGCCCCGGCCCACTCGTTTCCCGAGCCCTTTCGCACGTGTGCGGTGGACGCGACGAACTCCACGCACCGGCACGGGATCACACACGTCGACGATGGTTTCGGTGGGGGTGCCACGCCCTAGACTGGGGCCTCGTTCCACTAAGGACAACGCCGTACAGGCCGGAGGTAGAGGACGTTGGGGCCGCTAGAGAGCACTGATCCGGAGCGGATCGGCCGTTACCGGCTGATCGGGCGTTTGGGCGCCGGTGGTATGGGTCAGGTGTTCTTCGGACGCTCGGCCGGCGGCCGCGCCGTCGCGATCAAGCGCATCCATCCGCACATGGCGGCGGACACCTCCTTCCGGGAGAGGTTCGCCCGCGAGGTGAACGCGGCCCGTCAGGTCAGTGGTGCGTTCACCGCACCGGTGATCGACGCCGGGCCCGACGACGAGGTGCCCTGGCTGGTGACCTCCTACGTTCCCTCACTGCCCCTGGACGAGGCGGTGCAGGCGCACGGTCCGCTGCCGGAGTCGTCGGTGCGGGTGCTGGCCGCCGGCCTGGCCGAGGCACTGGCCGAGATCCACCGGGTGGGGTTGATCCACCGCGACCTCAAGCCCGGCAACGTACTGCTGTCCGAGGACGGCCCGCGAGTGATCGACTTCGGGATCGCGCGGGCCACCGACGGCACCGCGGCCACCCAGTCGGTGATCGGCACCCCGGGCTTCATGAGTCCCGAACAGGTGCAGGGCGAGGCGCTCACCCCCGCCAGCGACCTGTTCGCCTACGGAGCGGTACTGGCCCACGCGGCCTCGGGTGGCGGGCCCTTCGGCGAGGGCAACATGCCCACCATGGTCATGCGCATCATCAGCAAGGAACCCGACCTGTCGGGTGTGCCCGAGTCGCTGCGGCACCTGGTGGCGGCCTGTCTGTCCAAGGACGTCAAGGGTCGCCCCGGCCCCGGCGAGATCCTGGACTACCTGGGCGACGTGCACGCCGGTTCGTCCTGGCTGCCGCCCGCGGTGATGATGGGCGTGCAGGAACAGGTGGCCAAGGTCAACAAGGCCCTGGCGACCTCGACGGCCGACCCTGGCGCCACCGGTGGTCACCAGCGCACAGAGGTGCTGGGCGCGGGCGGGGTCGCGGCCCTGGGCGGGGCGGCCGGAGCGGTCGCCGGAGCCGCCGCCGCGGGCGCGATGGGTGATGACCAGGCCACCCGGGTGGCCGGCCATGGGCAGGACCCCTCGGCAGGGGAGACCTCGGTCCTGGGCGGTCAGGGGCAGCAGACCGGGCAGGGATATCAGCCCACCCAGCAGTATCAACAGGGCTACCAGCCCACACAGCAGGGATACCAGCCCACGCAGCGGTTCCCGGGTGCCCAACAGCAGGCGGGTCCGCCCGCCACCGCGGGTTATGACGCCACCCGACAGCAGCGGCCCGAGGACGATGACCCCTACGCCGACCTGTACGGGGAACGTCGCGGTGCGACCGATCCGCGCCAGGACCAGTATCGCCAGGCCGAGGAACAGCGTCGCCGGCAGATGGAGCAGCAGCGCCATCAGGCCGAGGAACAGCGCCGTAGGCAGGAACAGCAGGACGAACAGCGCCGTCGGCAGGAGGCCGAGCGTGCCCACCGTGACCGGCTGCGCGCCGAGCAGGACGCGGCCCGTCGGGCGCAGTCGGAGGCCCGCCGCGCCGACCAGCCCGGCCTGTGGGGCTTCGTCAAGCTGCTGCCGTTGCTCATCATTCCGCTGATCCAGATCCCGCTGGGTTATGGCGCGGCGTTGGCATGGACGTGGTTCACGACCGAGACCGACGTGTGGACGGGCGTTCCGTACTACTTCGAGCCCTGGAGCATGGACTCGTTCTGGCACGCGACCATGCTGGGCTACTTCATCCTCAACAACCTGGTGGCGTTGGAGTTCCTGGTGCGGTCGTTGCGGACCTCGTTCGTGACCGGCGCGGTGCTGGCGCTGGGTGTGATCGCCGCGACCAACGGGTTGCTGTACAGCTTCGGTTTCTGGGCCTGAGGCTCCGAAGGCACACCGAACCGACTCAAGGCGGGGGCGGGGGACCGACAAGGTTTCCCGCCCCCGCCTCATTGGTGTGATCAGTCGGTGTCCGCGCAGCTCGTAGCGGCTATGGCCTCGAAATTCGGGTTCACTTAACGTGTGCTCAGTTGAGCTGTGCGTGAAAAATCAGCCCGAAACCCTATTGTGGCGGGGTTTCGCTCTTGTTAAGTTGCACCACAAGCTGCATGGGAACGCTCCCAAATTCGGGTTCCCGTGAATGGTAGTCACAAAGACCGACGGAGAAGCACCGTGCACCGACCCCGCTCCCTGGTGTCCCTGGCGGCTCTCGCCCTCACCATCCCCCTCCTGGCCCACGCCGCGCCCGCGTCGGCCGAGACCGGACTCCACGTCGACGACCAGGGTCGACTGGTCCACGCCGACGGCACCGAACTGATCATGCGCGGCGTCAGCCACCCCCACGCCTGGTTCACCGATCGCACCCCCACCGCCCTCGTCGACATCGCCGACCTGGGCGCCAACACCGTGCGCGTCGTCCTCAGCAGCGGCGACCGCTGGGACCGCACCGACGAAGACCAACTCCAGGACATCGTCGCCCAGTGCGCAGACCTGGGCCTGGTGTGCGTGTTGGAGGTCCACGACACCACCGGCTACGGCGAGGACGCCGAGGCGGCCACCCTGGACCAGGCCGTCGACTACTGGATCGACGTCCAAAGCGCCCTCCAGGGCGCCGAAGACCACATCATCGTCAACATCGGCAACGAGCCCTACGGCAACGACGAGACCACCAACCAGGGCTGGGCACCCGACACCTCCGACGCGATCGTGCGCCTACGCGAGGCCGGGTTCGACCACACACTGGTCGTGGACGCCCCCAACTGGGGCCAGGACTGGCAGGGCACCATGCGCGAGGCCGCCCCCGAGGTCGCCGACGCGGATCCCCACGACAACACCGTCTTCTCCATCCACATGTACGGCGTCTACGAACAGGAGTCGACCGTCGTCGACTACCTGGAACACTTCACCGACGCCGGAGTTCCCCTGATCATCGGCGAGTTCGGCCACGACCACAGCGACGGCGACCCCGACGAGGACGCCATCATGGCCCACGCCGACCGCCTGGGACTGGGCTACATCGGCTGGTCCTGGAGCGGCAACAGCGGAGGCGTGGAATACCTCGACATGGTCGAGGACTTCGACGCCGACCGGATGACCGGGTGGGGAGAGCGCATCTTCCACGGCCCCAACGGCATCGCCACCGGTGACTGAGGAACGCGCTCCGCTCAACACCGAACCCCCGCGAACCCCCCTCGAAAGGACACCCCCCATGAGAACGCTCGCCAGGACCGGAGCCCTCACCGCCTCGGCCGCCCTCGTCGGCGGCCTGGCCCTGACCTTGAGCGCGGAGTCGGCCGAGGCGCACGGCGCCTTCACCTACCCGGCCAGCCGCACCTACGCCTGCTACGCCGACGGCATCGAGGGCGGCCAGGGCGGCAACGTCGAGCCCACCAACCCCGCCTGCGCCGACGCCCTGGAGGAGGGCGGCAGCTACCCGTTCTGGAACTGGTTCGGCAACCTGATCAGCGACGCCGACGGCCGCCACCAGGAGGTCGTGGCCGACGGCGAGCTGTGCGGTCCCACCGCCGACTTCGCCGCCTTCAACGCGGTGCGCTCGGACTGGCCCACCACGTCGCTGCCCTCGGGGCAGACGGTCGAGTTCCACCACAACGCCTGGGCCCACCACCCCGGCACCTTCTACACCTACGTCACGAGCCCGGGTTGGTCGCCCGACTCCCCGCTGAACTGGTCCGACCTGGAGCTGATCAACGAGGTCACCGACCCGCCGCTGAGCGAGGGCGGAGTCGAGGGCGCCGAGTACCGCTGGGACGTCGACCTGCCCGAACGTTCGGGTCAGCACATCATCTACGTGGTCTGGGAGCGCTCCGACAGCCCCGAGGCCTTCTACAACTGCTCCGACGTCGTCTTCCAATAGGCGGCCTTCGTCTCGCGCCGCCGCTTCGCCCGGGCCCATCCGTCGCCCACCACCGGCCCTCGGCGAAGGAGACGCTCTGGCGCCTTCGGTGTGATGGTGAAAAGCGTGCCATCCCACCGTCGGCACCTCCTCGGGTTCCCGGAGGACAGGGCCTGAGGGCGCCCGAAAGGCGACCCCTCGTGGTCCTCCCTCTGGGGATGGGGCCCGGTCTCGCAGGAGGAGGCCGGGCCCTCGACCCGTTCACCGCCCGGGAGCCACCCGGCGCACGACCCGGTCACCGGCGCCGAGGCGCCTGGCCCAGCAGGTGGACCAGGGCGCGGCGAGCCGAGTCCACGTGCTCCTCGGCGGCCCGGGCCGGCTCCTCGCCGGGGCCGCGGCTCATCAGGCGCACCAGGTGGTGGTGTTCGGCCACCAACAGGTCGCGATAGTGGGCCTGGTCGTGTTCGATGCGGGTCAGCTGGATCAGGCGTACCTGGGAGCGCACGCCGTGCCAGGCGTCGGTGAGGCGGCTGTTGTCGGCGATGGCGTAGACACGGTCGTGGAAGGCCAGGTCCAGGGCGATCAGGGTCAGTCCGTCGGCGTCACCCTCCAGGGCGCGTGCCATGGCCTGGACCAGTGCTTCGAGTTCGGCCAGGTGGGCGGGGGTCATGCGGGAGGCGGCGGTGAGGGTGGCCAACCGGTCCAGGGCGGCCCGCACGGTGTAGACCTCGTCGACGTCCTTTGGACCCACATCGATCACGCGGGCGCCGCGGTGCCACTCGCTGCGCACGAGCCCCTCGCGTTCGAGCATGGCCAGTCCCTCGCGCACCGACCCGCGGCTCACGTCCAGGGAGGCGGCCAGTTCGACCTCGCGCAGGGGAGAGCCGGGGGAGACCCGTCCGTCCAGGATGGACTCTCGGACGCGGTCGGCCGCTTCGTGGGCCAGGCCCCGTCTGCGGGCTCGTCGCATTCCACCGTTATCGCCGTCGTCTCGTGCCACGTCGCAAAAGTGTACGGCGTACACCGGCGCGGACAAGAATCCTTCGGGTCTCGGTACCGCTTCGATGTACAAATGTTGACATTGTGACAACACAGGGTCGAATATGGGGCCCCGTACGGGGTTTCGACTCCGTGGTCCGGGTCCCGTCCTGACCCGGACCACGGGCTCTCCGATTCTCTCAGGGTGCCCCGGCCCTTCTTCACGCCCGCGCTCGTTCGCGGTGCCCTTTCCTCTCTCGCGTCGCCCTCGAAGGCGCTGCCCAGGCTCGGTCATCCGACCTTTTCGCTGTTCACGTGTCTGAAATGTGCCTCAAGCACGTCTTGACCCGGTGATCGGGATCACTTATGTTCACCTTAAGAACACGTGTTCGCAAAGCGTACATCCGTGTGTTTCGCGCCCCCCGTTGGAGATCCCATGCGCCTGTCCCCGGCACTCGCGGTCGCCGCGTCCGCCGCACTCCTGGCCACCGCGGCCTGTTCCCCCTCAGAGGAGGGCACGGGCGAAGGAGAACTCACCACCGTCACCGCCGGCGTCATCCCCATCGTGGACGTCGCCCCCATCTACCTGGGCGTCGACCAGGGGTTCTTCAGTGACCGCGGCATCGACCTGCGACTGGAGTCCGGTTCCGGCGGCGCCGCCATCGTCCCCGGCGTCATCAGCGGTGAGTTCGACTTCGCCTTCAGCAACATCGTCTCGCTCATCGTCGCCCGCGAGCAGGGACTGCCCCTGACCACGCTCACCAACGGCGTCACCAGCGCGGGAGAACAGGGCGCCGACTTCGGTGGCGTGTTCGTCCTCGACGACAGCGACGTCACCGGCGCCGCCGACCTCGAAGGCCTGACCGTGGCCGCCAACAACCTCAACAACATCGGCGACACCACCGTCCGCCAGTCCGTGCGCGCCGACGGCGGCGACCCCGCCGAGGTCGACTTCGTCGAACTGCCCTTCCCCGACATGCCCGCCGCGTTGGAGACCGGCCAGATCGACGCCGTCTGGGCCGTGGAACCGTTCGCCTCCACCATCCGAGACGCCGGCCACCGCGAGATCGCCTCCAACTTCGTCGACACCCACCCCGATCTGTCCGTGGCCGCCTACTTCACCGGCGAGGACCGCCTGGCCCAGGACCCCGAACTCTTCGCCGACATCACCGCGGCCCTGGAGGAGTCCCTGGCCTACGCCGAGGACAACCCCGACGAGGTCCGCCGCATCCTCGGCACCTACACCGAGATCGACGAAGCGGTCATCGAGCAGATGGTCCTGCCCCGCTTCCCCGCGCGGATCAACGACGAATCCGTCCAGACCCTGGCCGAACTGATGGTCACCGACGGACTCATCGAGTCCGAGCCCGACCTGGACGCGCTCCTGCCCTGACCCGCCCACGCCCCACCTTCCGAACCACCACAGCCCCCCGCCGGTGTCCCCATCCAGTCCCTGTCCCGTCCCAGGAGAGAACACATGACCGCGAACAAGACCACCCTGGGGGTGCTCGCCGCCGGCGCAGCACTCACCCTGACCGTCACCGCCTGTGGCGGTGAGGCGGACGGCGCCGCCGACGAGGGTGGACTCACCCCCATCACCGTGGGCGTACTGCCGATCACCGCGGTGGTCCCGCTCTACCTGGGTGTGGAACAGGGCCTCTTCGAGGAACAGGGTCTGGACGTGACCATCGAGACCGGCGGCGGTGGCGCCACCACCGTGCCCCGTGTGGTCAGCGGCGAACTCGACTTCGCCTTCGGCAACCTCGCCTCGGTCATCATCGCCCGTGAGCAGGGACTGCCCCTGACCGTGGTCGCCAACGGCATGACCACCACCGGCGACGCCGCCACCGACTACAGCGCCCTGGTCGTACCGCCCGACAGCGACGTCACGAGCGCCGCCGACCTCGACGGCGCCACCGTGGCCATCGACAACCTCAACAACATCGGCGACACCTCCGTGCGCAACTCGGTGCGCGTGGCCGGTGGCGACCCCACCGACCTCGAATTCATCGAACTCGCCTTCCCCGACATGCCCAGCGCCCTGAGCAACGGCCAGGTCGACGCCGCCTGGGTGGTCGAGCCCTTCCTGACCATCGCCCTGGAACAGGGCGCCACCGAGATCGCCGGCAACTTCGTCGACCTGCACGAGGACCTGTCCATCGCCGCCTACTTCACCGGCGAGGAACTCCTCCAAGGCGACCCCGAGACCGCGGACGCCTTCACCGAGGCCATGGACGCCTCCCTGGCCTACGCCGAGGACAACCCCGACGAGGCGGCCCAGATCCTCACCACCTACACCGAGATCGATGAGGCGATCATCGACGACCTGCGCTGGCCGCGCTTTCCCACCGAGATCGACACCGACGCCGTGGCCACCCTCGCCGACCTGATGGTCACCGACGGCATCCTCGACGCCGACCCCGACCTGGACACCCTCATCCGATGAGCACCGCCACCACTTCGGCCCCGACCCCGGGTGGCACCCGCCGCCCGGGCGCTCGGGCGCGCACCGCACCCAATCGGCCCCTGCTCGGTCTCCTGGGCGTCGCCGTCTTCCTCCTGCTCTGGGAAGCCACGCCCCGCCTGGGCGTGGTGCCCGAACGCTACTTCCCGCCCGTCTCCGAGGTCCTGACCACCCTCGCCGAACGCGCGCTCACCGCCCCGTTCTGGCAGGCCGTGGGGCACACCCTGTACGGATGGGCCCTGGGGCTGGCCATCGCCTTCGTCGCCGCCGTCCTCCTCGGCTTCGCCCTGGGAGCGGCACCACGCGTGCGGGCCTTCACCACCTCCACCGTCGACTTCCTGCGCCCCATCCCGTCGGTGGCCCTGATCCCGCTGGCCGTGCTCATGTACGGCACCGACATCCGCTCCACCCTGCTCCTGGTGATCTACGCCTGCTTCTGGCTCATCTACATCCAGGTGCTCTACGGGGTCGCCGACGTCGACCCGGTCGCCGAGCAGACCGCCCGTTCCTACGGACTGGGACGTCTGGCCCGCATCCGCCACGTCGTGTGGCCCACCACGCTGCCGTACCTGATGACCGGGCTGCGCCTGGCCGCCGCGGTCGGACTCATCCTGTCCATCACCGCCCAGCTCATCATCGGCTCACCCGGCATCGGACAGCAGATCACCACCGCCCAACAGGGCAACGCCATCGCCCTGGTCTACGCCTGGATCATCGCCACCGGCATCCTCGGCGTGGTCATCAACATCGGTGTGCGCGCCCTGGAGCGTCGAGTCCTGCGCTGGCACACCTCCGTGCGCGGGGAGGCCACCACATGAGCCGCACCACCCTGGGCGAGTCCACGCCCCCCACCCACACCCCGCCGACGAACCCGACCGAACAGGAGAGCCCCGTGGCCCGCACCCGGCGGCGCCGCCCCGGCGGCCGAGGACCGGCCGGCGCGGCCCTGCGCACCGCGCACGTCCTGCTCCTACCCGCCGTGCTCATCGGCGTGTACTGGGCCTTCACCGCACAACCCGGCGCCGGCTTCTACACGCCCACCCCGTCCGCCATCGGCACCGCCTTCGTCGAACTGTGGTTCTCCGAGCGGTTCTTCGTCGACGTCCTGCCCAGCCTGGGCCGCCTCGCCATCGGCTTCGCACTGGCCGCCCTCATCGGAGTCGGCCTCGGCGTCCTCCTGGGTCTGGACGCTCGCGTACGCGCCGCCATCGAACCCGTCCTGGAGTTCCTGCGCGCCATCCCGCCGCCCGTCCTGGTGCCGTTGATGATCATGCTCGCCGGCATCGACGACACCATGAAGATCACCGTCATCGTCTTCGGGTGCGTGTGGCCCGTCCTGCTCAACACCGTCGAGGGCGTGCGCGCCGTCGACCCCGTCCTGTCCGACACCGCGCGCTGCTACGGCATCACCGGCACCACCCGCCTGCGTGTGCTCATCCTGCGCTCGGCCAGTCCCCAGATCATGGCCGGCCTGCGCCTGGCACTGGCCCTGGCCATCATCCTCATGGTCATCAGCGAGATGTTCGCCAGCTCCAGCGGCCTGGGCTTCGCCATCGTGCAGTTCCAGCGCACCTTCGCCATCCCCGAGATGTGGGCCGGCATGGTCCTGCTCGGCATCATCGGCTTCCTGCTCTCGGCCCTGTTCGAACTCGTCGAAGGCCGCGTCCTGGGCTGGTACCGCGGCCTGCGCGCCGCACACCGGGGAGAGTGACCCATGACCAGCACCCACGAACACGCCTCGCACCACCTGGGAGAACGCCCCACCATGCTCAAGGTCACCGGTCTGCAGAAGATCTACAACGGGGGCGCCACGGCGGTGGAGGCCGTGCGCGACCTGACCTTCGAACTCGCCGAAGGCGAACTCGTCTGCCTCGTCGGACCCTCCGGCTGCGGCAAGACCACCCTGCTCAAGTGCATCGCCGGCCTCATGGCCCCCACCAGCGGCACCGTCGAGCTGGACGGACGGCCCGTTCTCTCACCACCACCGGGCATGGCCGTGGTCTTCCAGGAATATGGACGCAGCCTCTTCGCCTGGATGAGCGTGCGGGACAACGTCGAACTCCCCCTCAAGGAGAAGAAGCTCCCCAAGGCCCGCCGCGCCGAACTGGTCACCGAATCACTCGCCGCGGTCGGCCTGACCGACTTCGCCGACGCCTACCCCTGGCAGCTCTCCGGCGGCATGCAACAGCGCGTGGCCATCGCCCGCGCCGTGGCCTACGAGCCGCAGGTGCTGCTCATGGACGAACCCTTCGCCGCCGTGGACGCCCAGACCCGAGCCGACCTGGAGGACCTGGTCCGCCGGCTCTGGAAGCGCCTGGGCGTGACCGTCCTGTTCGTCACCCACGACATCGACGAAGCCGTCTACCTGGGCGAACGCGTCCTGGTGCTGTCCAACTCACCTACAGTCGTCCAGGACGACATCACCGTGGACCTGCCCGCCGAACGCGACCAGCTCACCACCCGCCAGGACGAACGCTTCACCCACCTGCGCGCCCACGTCTACGCGCAGATCCAACAGGCCAAGAAGGGCACCACCGAACCCGCCGCCTAGGGCCTGACCCCTCCGAACGGCCGCATCACCAACGAAACACAAGGAGCCCATCGTGAGCCTGCTCGACGCCGACAAGTTCACCTCCGCCGTCTTCACCGGCACCTGGACCCCGGCCAAGGGAGGCGACACCGAGGTCGTCTCGCCCTCCTCGGGCACCGTCCTGGGCCGCATCGGCATCGCCGACGCCGACGACGTCCACGAGGCCGCCGAACGCGCGGCCAAGGCCCAGACCGGCTGGGCCGCCACCTCCTTCGAGGAACGCGCCGCCATCCTGCGCCGGGCCGGAGACATCCTCAACGCCAACGCCGAGGAGATCTCGTACTGGTTGAGCCACGAGGGCGGCGCCGCCGCCGGCATGGCCGGCTTCCAGGTACACGTGGCCTCCGAGGAGTGCTACGAGGCCGCCGCCCTGGCCTCCCAACCGCACGGCGAGATCCTGCGCACCGCCAAGCCGCGCCTGAGCTTCTCCCGCCAGGTGCCCGTGGGCGTGGTCGGGGTCATCGCGCCCTTCAACGTCCCGCTCATCCTGGGCATCCGCTCCGTGGCCCCCGCGCTGGCCGTGGGCAACTCCGTCATCCTCAAGCCCGACCCGCGCACCGCCGTCTGCGGTGGCGCGGTCCTGGCCGAGGTGTTCCGTCAGGCCGGAGTCCCCGAAGGCGTCTTCCAGGTCCTGCCCGGCGGCGCGGAGGCCGGCCAGGCCCTGGTCGCCACCCCGCCCGTGCGCGTCATCTCCTTCACCGGATCCACCCCGGCCGGACGCAAGGTCGGCGAGGCCGCCGCCCGCCACCTCAAGCGCGCCCACCTGGAACTGGGCGGCAACTCGCCCCTGGTCGTCCTCGACGACGCCGACGTGGACGCCGCGGCCTCCATCGGCGCCTGGGGCTCCTTCCTGCACCAGGGGCAGATCTGCATGACCACCGGCCGCCACCTGGTGCACGAGTCGATCGCCGACACCTACGTCGAGAAGCTCGCGGCCAAGGCCGAGGCCCTGGTGGTGGGCAGCACCGAAAAGGACGGTTCCGCACTCGGACCCGTCATCGACGCCGGTCAACGCGACAAGATCCATGGGCTGGTGACCGACAGCGTCGAGGCCGGCGCCGAGCTGCGCGCCGGTGGCACCTACGACGGCCTGTACTACCGGCCCACCGTCCTGGACCGGGTCACCCCGACCACCGCGGCCTACGCCGAGGAGGTCTTCGGTCCGGTCGCCCCGGTGGCCCGTTTCTCCACCATCGACGAACTCGTCGAGATCGCCGGTGCCACCGAGTACGGGCTGTCCTTGGGCGTGATCACCACCAACCCCATGCGGGGGCTGGAGATCGCCGATCGCATTCCCAGCGGCATCGTGCACATCAACGACCAGACGGTCGACGACGAGGCCGTGGCGCCCTTCGGTGGCGTGGGCGACTCGGGCACGGGCTCGCGCTTCGGCGGCACCCGCGCCAACATGGAGGCCTTCACCGAGACCCAGTGGGTGACCATGCAGGCCGACCCCGCCCGCTACCCCTTCTAGATCGACCGGCTCGTTTCGGGGCCCGGCCGGGCCCCGAAACGACCCGAGTCACCCGCGTTACCCGTGCTGAGCACGGATCCCGTCGAGGAGGAAGTCGGTGCGGCGGTCGTACGCGTCCCGGGACGGGCGGGTGCCGTGTTTGAGGGCGAGCGCGTTGTCGACGATGAGCGCGTGGAGATCCTCCGTCGTGAACCCGGGTCGTAGGGTTCCACAGGCGTGACCGGCCGCGACGAGTTCGTCGTTGATCTCTCCCGCTGCCCGACAGATGTCCATGAGCTGCCGTGAGTGCGGGTACTCCTGCAGCAGGACGTCGTTGGCGGTGGGTTGGCGGTACTGCAGATCGCGGATCGCGGTGAGGTAGTACGCGACCCGCTCTCCAGCTCCTTGGAGGGAGCGCGCGTGGTCGATGACGGCGTGGAGCTCGTTCGCGACGACCTCTTCGATGACGGCCTCGATGAGTCCGACCCGGCCACCGAACCGGTTGAAGATCGTGGCCTTGCTCACCCCCGCCGCCTTGGCCACCTCTTCCAACGGCACGCTCAGACCCCGCCCCTGGAAGGCGTCGATCGCGGCACGGCGGATCTGCTCCGTGTTGCGCCGGGCGTCGGCGCGCAGCCGAGGCTTCGGGGGTGTCCCATCCGTCATGTTCCCCACCGTCCCTCGCCACCGCCACCGTAATTTGACTCGTGGGGTCAGGTTATCTAGCGTCGACGACGGAAGCGAAATTGACCCCACTGGTCAACTTGTGCGACGGCGTGCCGCCGGGGTGCCCACCAGTGCGGGCACACAAGGAAGGGCCGCGAACATGATCGTCGTCACCGGTGCCACCGGCTCCCTCAACGGGGCCACCGTCGAGCACCTCCTCAAGCGCCTGCCGGCCGATCGGATCGGCGTCAGCGTGCGCGACGTCGCCAAGGCGCGGCACTTCGCGGACCGCGGTGTACGCGTACGACAGGCCGCCTACGATGACCCGGCCGCCCTGCGCCACTCCTTCGCCGGCGCCGACCAGGTGCTCCTGGTCTCCGGCAACGACCCGACGGCCGACATGGTGGGCCTGCACCGCAACGCGATCGAGGCGGCGGTCGCGGCCGGCGCCCACAGGATCCTGTACACGAGCCAACAGGGCGCCACGACCGAGGGCCCCTACCCACCGGCGGCCATCCACGCCGCCACCGAGGAGATCCTCGCCGGTTCGGGGGCCGCGTGGACCTCCTTGCGCAACGGCTTCTTCACGCACGACTTCGAAGCCATGCTCGGACCCTGGCGACGCACCGGGACGATCGCCGCCCCGGCCGACGGGCCCGTCCCGTGGACCGCCCCCGCCGACCTGTCCGAGGCCACTGCGTTCGTTCTCTCCGGTGACCGCTCCTTCGACGGAGCCATCACCCTGATCTCCGGTGAGGCCGTCACCCTCGACGACTTCGCCGCTCTCCTCTCCCGCCTCAGTGACCGCACCATCGAACGCGTCGTCGTGGACGACGAACAGTGGGTCGCCGATCAGGTGGCGAACGGTCTTCCGGAGCAGGCGGCCCGCTTCATGCTCACCATGTTCCGCGCGACCCGCGAGGGTTACTTCGCCGAACAGGATCCGCTGTTGGCCGAACTCCTCGGTCGTGAACCCCGAGGCGTCGCCGCCCAGCTCGCGGAGCAGATCGCCGTCTGAAGGGCTCGGGCGACCGATCGAGGGCGAGCGCCACGGGATTCATCGCCGTGGAGATTCCTCCCGAGGAGACCATTCCGGCCGATGGTCGGGGTGGTCGGAGAACGGAAGGGCGAGCAGGGGAAGAACGACTTCCTCGTACTCGCGGAGCAGAGCCTCCCCTTCCGGATGTTCGACCAGGTCGGCGTGGAGCAGTTCGTACCGTTCGATGAGGCGCCTGGTGGACTCCAACCTCCTCAGGGCGTGCGCGGGGTCGTTCCGGACGATGTGCTCCGAGCGCGCTCGCTCTCCTGGACCGCCTTCGCCGGAGGTCGGCGCCACGGTCTCGCCGTCGGCGGACTCCACACGGCCCGACCGGGCCGACCACGTCCGCGCGGCGGAGGAGGCTCCAGCGGCGAGCGCGCCCCGCCAGTGTTCGTCCATCCGCGCCCGCAGGAACGAGACCAAAGCGTCCAACGAATCCCCCTGATCGTCTCGGTGTTCCCTGACGTTTCCGACCGTCGAGGGAACACCGGCCCGGACCATCCCTGGAAAACCCTACAGCGGGTTTTCGGAGTCACTTCGATCGGATGTGGGGTCGAGGGTCGGTTCCGTCGCCCCGGGCTCGGGTCCGGGGCGAGCGGTTCGCCCAACACGCTCCCCGCTCGACCTCACGGCCAGGGCCACCGCGCCCATCACCGTCAGCACGACCACGAGCCCGCCCCAGACCATGGGCTGAGTGATGAGCATGTCCCCGGACTCCTGCCCGGGTGTCCTCCCGCCGTCCCGGCCGGTGACCGTGACCAGCAGGACCACGACCACACCGGCCGCGGCCAGCAGCCGACCGCCCAGCCGCAGCAGGGGACCGGCGCCACCGCCGAGTGCGGCCCGGGTGAGCCTCTCCTCGTGTCGTAGCGGTGTCAGCAGCCGTGCCAGGAACAGCAGGGCCACCGGGAGCTGCAACCCCCACACGATGGTGCGGAACCAGCCGTCGAACCACACGTTGGTGCCGTACAACAGGGTGTGCCACGCGCTCAGGACGTAGACCAGGATGACGAACCGATGCAGTACCCGCCACAGGCGCGAACCCGTCCACGCCCGAATGTAGAACGACAACCCGAGGGGGATCGCCAGGTAGAGGGCGATCAGGCCGAGGAGGATGGCGACCTGGCCGGTGCCGGTCGCGTACCCGCCGGGGACGAAGACGTCGACGAAGGCCGACCACACCAGCCGTGCCGGTGACAGTCCGTCCTCGTTCTGGCGGAGCAGCTCCAGGAAGAACGCCAGGGCGTGGGCGAACATCAGCCCGATGGTGGTGATGCTGGTGACCCGGTGCCAGTGCTCCAGACGGGCGTGGGAGACCGGCGACCAGGACACCGGTCGGGTCGAGCGCAGCAGTCCGAGCATGACGGTGATCCACGCCCACAGCATCGCCGACCAGCCGAAGGCCTGGCACGCCCAGTACAGCCAGTACATCCGAGCGTCGGCCAGGTGCGGCATGACCTCCAGGGTCGCCGAGGTGCCGTCGTCGATGCGCTGATACAGGACCACGAAGATCACCGCGGTCACCACCAGTGCGGCGGTGGAGTCGAAGAGCAGGTTGCGCAGGTCCGCGCGCAGTGTTCGGCGGTCGAGCCGGGGCCGGGGTCTGGCGGGGGAGGACATGGTGGCTCCAGGTGAGGGGTGGGCGACCGGTTCCGAGGCCGAGGGGAGGCCGGGGAGGGAACACGGACCGAAATGGCACGCTAGCGGAAAGTCGGCGCCGGGCCCAGGCCTGTTGAACGCTCAATCATTATTGGGAGGGCGGGATGTCCTCTGTGAGCTGGGAAAATTCCATGCAAGCGCTTACCACAAAGAAAGCGCTTGCCAGGTCTTGGCGTATGTCCACTACTCGTCGGAGCAGACCTCGAAGTCGCCCCATCCCCGCTCGGTGCCCTGCCAACTCGAACGGTCGTGGGAATCGACGGACTCCCCGTCCACGGTGACACCGTCATCCCGGTAGTGACCGACATGATGGTCGACCGCGCCGTCGCCCTCGGTCTGGAACACCTGCAACTCGGCTCTGCCGTCACCATCCGGGTCAGCGGCCCGTGCCCCGTACACGAACCCCTTGAAGTCGATGCGAAGGGGGCCGACCCTCTCACTGGTCAGATCCTGGGCCAGCGGCCCGAAGTGCACTTCGTGCACCGGCATGTCCTCCACCGGATCGTCGCCCAGGTGCGGCGTCGCGAAGAACAACGCCAGGTCCACGTAGCCGTCACCATCGAAGTCCCCGAGGGTGCCCCGCGCCTCCCGCTTCGGATCCTCCGAACCCGCGTAACCCAGCCTGGCCAAGGCGTCGTCGAGGTCGGCCTCCCACGAGTCCCCGCCGCCCTCGACGGTGATCACACCCTCCCGAGCCGGGTCGCGCACCTCGTCCAGGTGCCCGTCGCCGTTCACGTCGGCGCGCAGCACCGTGCCCTCGGAGTTGGCGCACACCGCCATCGGGGCGTGGTCTCCGGGTCCGGGGGCGGCGGGGCCGGGTTCGATTCGCTCCGACGAGAACGTGAGCCAGGTGAACCCGGCGATGGTGAGCAACCCGAGCCCGGACACGGCGGCGATGCCGAGGAAAAGGGGGCGTCTTTGCGGTGGCGGGGGGAGCGCGCCGGTTCCGGGCGGAAGGGGGGTCGACATCCCGACACCGTAGACGGGCGCGAGGACCCGACTCAACCCATGGCACCCCCGGCGGGCGCCCGACGTCCGAGAGCGCTCCTCCCGGCGCTCCGACACCACACGGTCGACCGTACGATCGAGCGCATGGCCAACGAACACCACCACTCCCTCACCTCCCTCGAACGGCGCCTGGACACCTGGGCGAACGGGCGTTTGGAAGCCCTCCAAGGGCGCGTGGGCGGGGGAGTGCTGGAGTTCGTCGTCTTCACCGTCAAACAGGCCTGGGCGTGCGTCTTCGGCGCCGCCATGCTCGCCCTGCTGGTCGCCACCCACCTGTGGTACCCCGAAGGCGTCGCGCTCTCGCGCAGCGATGCCCTGGTCATCGGAGCGGTCGCCATCCAGGCGCTCATGCTGCTCCTGCGCCTGGAGAGCGGACGAGAGCTCTGGGTGATCGTGCTGTTCCATCTGGTCGGTACGGCCATGGAGATCTTCAAGACGTCCGTGGGCTCCTGGGAGTACGGCGGCGACGGGCTGCTGTGGATCGGCGGGGTACCGCTGTACACGGGGTTCATGTACGCCGCCGTGGGCTCGTACATGGTGCGCGTGTTCCGCCTGTTCGACCTGCGCTTCGACCACTACCCGCCACGTTGGGCCACCGCCCTGCTCGGCCTGGCGATCTACCTCAACTTCTTCGGCCACCACTACCTGTTCGACGCCCGCTGGGTACTGCTGGTCCTCATCGTGGTCCTGTACGCCCGCTGCACCATGCACTTTCGCGACCACCGATCCCGACCCTGGCGCCGCATGCCCATCCTGGCCGCGTTCGGCGGCGTGGCCTTCTTCATTTGGGTCGCCGAGAACATCGCCACCGCCGCCGGATCCTGGATCTACCCCCACCAGGCCGACGGCTGGCAGATGGTCTCCCCTGCCAAACTGGTCGCCTGGCTGCTGCTGATGATCATCTCCGTGGTGCTGGTGACCTTCGTCTACCGCCCCCGCCCCCTGCACACCCCACCGCAGGACCACGAACTCACCCGGTGAAAATCGCCAGGCCCGCCGAGGGTGGCGAACGGGTCAGCGCGGAGTGGTCTCGTCAGCCGCCTCCATGGTCCCGCGTTCGCGCAGCAGGGTGTGGGCGAAGTCGATCGCCTCGGGGGTGCTGTCGAATACCGAGCCTCGCTCGAACAACCGGGCGCCCGCGCCCAGTGCGGTCAACGCCCGTGTGTGATCGGGCCGCACCCCCGACAACAGCACGCAGATTCCGCGTCGCTCCAGACGCTCGATCGCGTCGCCCAGCACCAAGGCCCCGGTGGCGTCCACCGTGCTGACCCGCGACATCCGCAGGATCACCACGGACACGTCGGCCACCTCGGTCAATTCCAACAGGAATCGGTGCGCGGCGGCGAAGAACAAGGGCCCGTCCAGCCGGTAGGCGACGATGTGCTCGTCCAACAGGGCACGTTCCCGCGCACCGTGGTCACCGGGCGGCCCCTGGGACAACTCCACCCGGTTCAGTCGGGCATCGCGCGACACCGCGCGCAGTGCCAGGAACGCGGTGACCGCCATCCCCAGCAGCACCGCCGTGACCAGGTCCAAGGCCAGGGTGGCCACCGCGGTCAGCACCAACACCACGGCGTCGCCTCGGGTGGAACGCATCATCGCGCGCACCGACCCCACCTCGACCATCCGCACGGCAGTGGCCAACAGGACACCGCCCAGCGCGGCCAACGGCACCAGCCCCACCAGCGGGGAGGCGAGCAGCACCACCATGGCCAACACCAGGGCGTGGGAGGCCGCGGCCAGGCGACTGTTGGCGCCCGAACGCACGTTCACGGCCGTGCGCGCGATCGCGGCGGTCGCCGGCACGCCACCGAAGATCGGCACGACCACGTTGGCCACGCCCTGCCCGAAGAGCTCACGGTCGGGGTCGTGCCGTTCGTCGACGCGCATTCCATCGGCCACCGTGGCCGACAGCAACGACTCCAGAGCGGCCAGCGCCGCCACCGCCAGGGCCGCGCTCATCAGCGGGCCCACGGCGGAGGGATCCAGGAACGACAGGGAGGGCGTGGGAAGGCCGGCGGGCAGGGCTCCGATCGTGGGCGTGGACAACGGACTCAGGTGCACCAGCAGGGTCGCGGCGGCCACCGCCAGCAGCGAGAACGGCAACGTGGGTCGCCACCTGGCCCCCACCAGCATCACCGCGGCCACGCCCAGGGCGATGAGCAGGGGTGTCCAGTCCGGGTCGGCGCTGAAGTCCCTGACCAGGGAGAGCGCGCCGGCCAGGACGTTGTGCCCCTCCGGTTGGGGCAGACCCAGCACGAACGGGGCCTGTTGGAGGGCGATGACGACGGCGATGCCCAGAGTGAACCCCTCGATCACGGGTGCGGGAACGTAGCGCATGTACCGTCCGCCCCGTGCCCAGGCCAGGACCAGCAGGATCAGCCCCGCCATCATTCCGACCATGAGCACACCCGTGGGCCCGTGCACGGCCACGATGGGCACCAGCACCACGGTCATCGCTCCGGTGGGTCCCGAGACCTGGAGGTTGGAGCCACCGAAGACCGCGGCCAGGAACCCGGCCACGATCGCGGTGACCAGCCCGGCCTGAGCGCCCAGTCCGGAGGAGATACCGAAGCCCAGGGCCAGGGGCAGCGCGATGATCGCGACCGTCACCCCGGCGAGCAGGTCACGGCCGGGGGAGCGGCGCATGGTGGTGAAGTCGGAGCGCCGGGGCAACAGCGCGCGAGTGTTCGTCCACAACCTCCGCCTGATGCCCCGGGAGTGAGTCGTCTGTGCCATCTCAGCCCTCACGCAGCTCTGCCAACAGTTCCTCACGGCCGGTGCTGAGCTCGGTGAGGATACGGCGGGCGGCGCCCAGGAGGTCGGCGACGTCGGCGCCGGCCAGCTCGTAGACCACCGTGGATCCCTCTCTGCTGGAGGTCACGATGCCCGAACGGCGTAGGACGGAGAGCTGTTGGGAGAGGTTGGAGGGCTCCACGTCCACGTCGGCCAAAAGGTCACGGACGGCCTTGGGGCCGTCCTGGAGCAGTTCCAGGACGCGGATGCGGACGGGGTGGCCGAGCATGCGGAAGAACTCCGCCTTGGCCTGGTACAGGGGACGGTGCACAGTGGACCTCGGGTTCGGGGACGAGACGATCACATCCACCATATGTTGAATTGAAGAAATCTTCATATCGTCATGGTGTGAACTCGACGGCCGGACGATCACCCGGTGAGGCCCGGAAGCACCTCGGGACCCACCCGGCGCACGTACTCGCGGAACAACTCCACGGCCGGGGGCTCGTAACCACCGCCCGAACCCTCACGGGGCCACACGATGCCCACCGGCCGCTCGGCCTCACCATCGATGATGACCAGCTCCACCGTGCCGCCCAGCGGACCCCTGGGGCGGGCCGGCAGCACCGACACCCCCAACCCCGCCGCGACCAACCCCCGGGCCGTACTGATGTCGTCGGCCTCGAATGCCACCGTGGGCGTGAACCCGGCCCGATCGCTGAGCCGATCGGTCAGATGCCGCACCCCCCGACCCGGCTTGAGCAGGATGAAGTCGTCGCGCGCCGCCGCCAACGACACCTCACCCCGCCCGGCGAGCGGGTGCCCCTCGGGCACCACCAAACGCAGGTACTGGGTCTGCAACACCTGGGAGACCAGCCCCTGGCCCGAGGGCAGGGGAGAGGTCAACGCCAGGTCCGCGCCGCCCGACGACAACCGCCGCAGCGACTGCGCCCACGGTTCCTGGGTCAGGGTGAAACGCACCCCCGGGTGCTCGGCGCGAAAACCCCGCAACAGCACCGGAACCACCTCCACGCCCAGCGTGGGCAGGAACGTCAACGCCACCCGGCCCTCCTCGGCGCCGGTGAGCTCGGCCACACCCTGGCGCAGATCCTCCAGCGACCGCTCCACGTGCGGGAGCAGTGTCCGCCCCGCCCGGGTCAGTCGGATCCCACGCCCGGTGCGTTCGATCAACGCGATGCCCAATTCCTCCTGAAGTCGGGCCAAAGCCCTGCTCAGCGTGGGTTGTGGCATGTTCAGGGCCGAGGCCGCGTGGGTGATGTGCTCGGTCTTGGCGATGGCCGACAACATCCGCAATCGGGGCGCCAACACCTGGGTCAGGTCGCCGACCTCAACGCTATCCATGCAGATCAGTATGCATGAACGTGAAAGCATGCATTGGACGTATGAAAGCGGGCTTCCTAGCGTTGAACCATGACCGTGACCAGCGCACCGCCTTCGACCGACCCCAGACCCAGGGCCGGCACGTCCGCCTATCGGCGCACGGTCATCGCCCTGATCGCCGCGGCCGTCGCCACCTTCGCCCAACTGTGGTCGGTCCAACCGATCCTGCCCGCCATCGCCGCGGGGTTCGGCACGTCCGCGGGACAAGCCGCGCTCACCGTCTCCCTGGCCACCGGCGGCCTCGCCGGCTTCACCCTCATCTGGAGCGGTGTCGCCGACCGCATCGGCCGCGCGCGCGTCATCGGTCTCTCCCTCCTGCTGGCCATCGTGCTGGGCACCGCCGCGCCCTTCGCCACCGAACTCTGGACACTCCTGCTCCTGCGCACCCTCCAGGGCGCCGCCCTGGGCGGGGTCTCGGCGGCCGCCGTGGCCTACCTCGCCGAGGAGATCCACCCCCGCGACGCACCCAAGGCCACCGGCCTGTACATCGCCGGCAACCCCCTCGGCGGCATGGGCGGACGCCTCCTGGCGGGCTTCGCCGCAGAACACGGCGGCTGGCAGTGGGGGATCGCCGCCAACACCATCCTGGGCCTGGTCGCCCTCGTGGTGTTCGTCCTCGTCCTGCCCCGACAGACCAAGGGCGCGCCCACCACACGCCCCACGTCGACCGACGACACCCTCGGCATGGGCAGCCGACTCAAGGCCGCCATGACCACCCCCGGCCTGGTGCCCATGTACGCCCAGGCACTCCTGTTGATGGGCGCGTTCATGGCCGTGTACAACGTCCTGGGCTTTCGCCTCACCGACGAACCCTTCGGGCTCTCCCAGGCCGTGGCGTCCCTGCTGTTCCTGTCCTACACCGCCGGCATGCTCGGCTCGGGGCTGGCCGGATCGGCCACCCTGCGCTGGGGACGCTACGGGGTGCTCACCACCACCACCGTCCTACTCCTGATCGGACTCGGCGGGCTGTTCACCACCTCAGTGATTCTCCTACTGGCCACCCTGTTGCTGCTGACCTTCGCGTTCTTCTGCGCCCACGCCACGGCCTCGGCCTGGGTGGGATCCCACGCCACCACCGGCCGCGCGCAGGCCACGGCCGTCTACACGCTCGCCTACTACCTGGGCGCGAGCCTGTTCGGGTGGTTGGGAGGCGTGGTCTACGACGCCGTGGGCTGGAGCGGGACCGTCGCCTTGGCGATGGCCCTCACCGTGCTCGCGGGCCTGTGCGCCCTGCGCCTGCGCCGACTCTCGACCACCTGAGCCCCCCACTCGTGAGCGCTACATCGGACGCACCGTGAGGCTCTGCTCGGCCCGGCCGACCTGCCCTCGCCGATCGTGCAGGGCCGAACTGGTCAGCCCCAGCCCCGTGGGACCGAAGGCCACCGTGGTGTCCAGCCCGACCCACTCGCCCTCCGGCTGTCGGAACAGGTGCACGGTGAGGTCGACGTTGGGGAACATCCACTCCGTGGGCAATTCGCGCACCGCGACACCGTTGGCGGTGTCGAGCAGCTTGACGAAGGAGGCCACCGGCCCGGCCTTCTCGCCCGCCACCAGTTCCACGTCGGTGGAGAGCCACGCCGCGCCACGTCCCGGCACGGCGGGAGCGATCGGCCGCGCGTCCAACGAGGCGATGTAACCACCGGGCCAGATCTCGCTGAGCGGCTTCTTCTCCAGGCCCTCCGGATCGGGCAGGGGATCGGCCGCGCCGCCCTCGACCGCGCCGGTCTCGCCCGCCACGAGCGACCACGCCCGCGCCCGCACGGCGGTGCGGTCCCCGATCTGGACCAACGCCTCGACCAGCTCGATGGTGCGCCCGGGGCGGATGGTGTTCACCTCGACGTGGCACT
The DNA here is from genome assembly GCF_040635885.1 of Nocardiopsis sp. NPDC006832. Lineage (NCBI taxonomy): Bacteria > Bacillati > Actinomycetota > Actinomycetes > Streptosporangiales > Nocardiopsidaceae > Nocardiopsis > Nocardiopsis sp. NPDC006832. The sequence continues at coordinate 84,216 of NZ_JBEYLC010000004.1, forward strand.
CGTCCATCGCCAGCGTGCCCAGGATGTCGAAGCCGATCCGGGAGAGTTGTAGTCCCCGCTCGGCGGTGTGGGTCTCGATGGCGTGGGTGATGAGACCGCCCAGTGGGCTGAAGTGCTGCTCGGCGGTGTTCCAAGCGCCGCTGACGTGCTCGGTGGGAACGAAGCGGTCGTCGCCCACTCGGACGAAGTAGGCGTTCTGGGACTGGGACAAGGAGTTCTCCTGCGCTACGGGGCCATGCCGAGTGCATCATCTCCGATGCTCACCCGGCCGGGACCCGCCACCCCCCCCACGAGCCGCCGAAGCCCCACCGAGTCCCCGCCCCATCGGTTCCGGTCGTGGTGTTCAGGCGAGCACCCCTTCGACCACGCTCACCCCGCGTCCTGGCACGATGCGGTTCAGACGGAGCCCGGCACGCTCGAACAGTTCCGCGAACCGGCTCGGGGTCCGCTGCTCCCCACCACAGTGCACGAGCATGCTCAGGTCCATGAACCTGGCCGTCCGCGCCGGCTCGGTGCCCTGGGGCATCACCACTTCGGCGAGCAGGACCCGCCCGTGGGGGAGCATCGCCCGGCGGCAGTGCGTGAGGACCTTGGCGGCGTCGGCGTCGTTCCAGTTGTGGATGACGCTGGCGAGCAGGTAGGTGTCACCACCGACCGGCACCGCGTCCAGGAAGTCACCGCCCTCGACACGGCAGCGCTCGGAGAGTTCCCCGCCAAGGAGCGCGGGTTCGGCCCTCGCGATGACCTCGGGCCGGTCGTAGAGCACGCCCCGCAGGTGTGGATTGGCCGACAACACCAAGGACAACAGGCGCCCGCGCCCGCCCCCGACGTCCACCAACAACTCGCTGGGACCGAAGTCGTAGTCCTCGGTCAGGGATCGGGTGAGCTGCGCGGAGATGTCGCTCATGCCCTGGTCGAAGAGCGCGGCGACCTCGGGGTGACGACGCATGTACTCCCAGACGGGAACACCGTGGACGGACTCGAACACCGGACCTCCCACACGCACGGCGTCGGCCAGGTGGGCCATGGTGGACCGCTCTGTCGGGCTCCCCAACCAACGGGCGTACCCGCGCATGGACGCGGCGGAGTCCTCCCGTAGCGCCTCGCCCAGGTCGGTGAGGGCGAAACACCGCTCCGGGGACTCCCGGACCAGTTCCAGATCGGCGCAGGCGCGCAGCAGTCGGTGAAGGGCCTCGGCGTCGGCGTCGACCCGAGAAGCGATCTCTGCCAGGGGCGAGGGTTCCCTGGACATGGCATCGGCGACGCCGAGCTCGGCCGCGGCGCCCACTGCCGCCGCGACCCAGCTGGAGGTGATCAGCTCGAACAGCCGGACGGCGGAGACGTCGAGCGGAGCGGAAGTGGTGGGGAGCGTCACGGGGGTGGATACCTTTCGCTGATTTCCTCGAACGGAGGTGTTTCTGAGGGCGGAACGGCCCCGGGAAACCGAGCGACACGTTACATTACTCCAGGTGGTTGACCCAATACAGAAAGTGGAGATTCCTGTGGAGGTCCCTGAACCCGAACTCCAGGACCAGGGTCGGCGGACGCTGCGTGTACTGAGCACACGACGGGCCGTCCGCTCCTTCAACGACGAATCCGTGCGGGACGAGCTCCTGGATCCCCTGCTGGACAGCATGCTCGCCGCACCCTCCGCCTCCAACAAACAGGCCTGGGCCTTCGTCGTCGTACGACGACCGCGAACCCTGCGCCTGATCCACGCCTTCGCCCCGGGCATCATCGAACGCCCGCCGCTGATCGTGGCGGCCTGCTTCGACCACGGGCGGTCCGTGGGAGGAGGCGCCTGGGACGAGGGCATGCTCTGCGTGGCGATGGCCGTGCAGAACCTCCTGCTGGCGGCACACGCCCTCGGACTGGGCGGGTGCCCCACCGCCAGCTTCCGCAAGAGCCCGGTGCGCAGGTTCCTGAGACTGCCCCAACACCTGGAGCCACTCCTCCTGGTGTCGATCGGACACCCGGCCCCGAACCCGCGCACCACCGCACCCCGACGCGACCGGAACGAGGTGATCAGTCATGAACACTGGGGCTGACCAGTGCCGAATCGACGAGGAACTGTTGTTGCTCGCGGCCTACCTGATCAGCAGTGGCCGAGGCCTGCTGGAGGAACCCCGTGACTACGGGCCACTGCGTTGCCTGGACGCCGCCCGCCGCGTCCTGCGCCTGCGAGCCAGGACCGGTGGAGACCAGAGCCCGGAACTGACCTCCCTGAAGGAGCGCATGGACGAGGTCATGTGCGGTGCGATGGTCGATCGGGACCTGGCCGCCCTGCTCGACGAACTGTGTGATCGACTCGCCGCCGTCGTGGAGGAACCCGGTGCCGTCACCGCCTGAGAGCCCACGCCTGAACGACACCGAGGAGGTCTTTCAGGCCCGGCCCTTCACCCCCGCCTGCGGACGCCTCGTCGAACGCGGAGAGCACGCGCTCATCGGGATCAGCGCCGGCAACGGCTACTTCAGCCAACACAGGATCGCCCAACTCCTGGAATGGACGGGCCGGCGCTTCGGCGCGGTCGACCTGCTCTACGCGGACCTGCACATCGACACCATGCACCGGGCGGCCGGCGCCGAACAGGCACAGGCCTCCAGACGGGCCTGCCGGTCGCTGAGGGACGTGCGCCGGCGGATTCGACGCGCGATGGAGGCGGTGCGGGTACCCGCGCGGGTTCGCTGCCTGGCGTTGTCGGAGACCGTGGACACCCCCGGCTACCGATCGGCCAACGAACGCGTCGAACGGGCGATGAGGGAGGACTCGGCGGTGGGGCGCGCCTGCGAGGAGCACGTCCGGCGGATCATCGCCCCCGAACCGGACCCGGACGGAGCCCGGTTCCGAGCCGGTCTGTCCTACCTGCGAGCGGAACTGCCCTTCCTGCTCAACACCCCGGAGGTCCTGTCCGTGGACACCTCCGTGTGCTGCTACCACGATCTCCTCCCGGTCCTGGTGGGGCTGCGAAGGGAGACCTCCTGCCTGCACCCCGGGCAGGGACACCTCGTGCTCAAGCCCCTCACGACACCGTCCAACTGAGCGGGGCCCCGACACCTGTCGGGGCCCCGGCTCGGTCACGACACCGGACGCACGTCCATGATCGACTCACCGTCCGGAACCCGACGCACCTCGTGCAGGGACAAGCCCACCGAGGCGAAGAGCGCCTCGTACTGTTCACGGGTGCGCAACGGAGCCCCATAGAGCACGAACATGCTCAGACTCATGGCCTCCAGGAACTCGCTCGGTCGCTCCCGCTCTGGGAGGTGACCCACGATCAACAAGCGCGAGGCCGACCCCATCGCCTCCCGAACGTTGCCCAGGATCAGTGCGGCGTCGGGATCGGCCCAGTTCTGCATCACCCGCGCCGCGAGATACACGTCCGCGCCCCGGGGCACCCCCTCGAAGAAGTCGCCACCCATGACCGAGCACCGATCCTCGACCCCCGCCTCACGGAGAAGTGGAGGAGCGCCCTCCACCACGTGCGGAAGGTCGAAGAGGATTCCCCGCGCAGACGGGCACGCGCGCAGCACGGCCGCGATCGTGGCGCCCTCACCACCGCCCAGATCCACCACCGTTTTGGTTTCCGACAGATCGATCTCGCGCAGCAACGGCGCGGCCAGGGCGGAGGAGTTCATGGCCCGGTTGAACACTGCGGCGGCCGCCTCCCGCTCACTCAGGTAGGCGAACAGCTCCTGACCGGTGTGGATGGCGAAGGCCGAGCGGCCCGAACTCACCGAGTGGCCCAGACGAGTCCAGGCCTGGAAGAAGTCGCTGTGCGTGCACATGCGGAACAGGTCCCGCAGCCCTTGGGGATCGTCGATACGCAGATGATCGCCCGCCGGACTCAAGGTGAACACTCCCGGGTGGGGTTCCTCGACCAGCCCGGCCGCGAGTGCCGCGCGCACGAGGACCAGCAGGCGTTCCTCGGGGACACCGAGCTCCCGCGCCACTTCTTCGAGGGGGCGCGGGGAGCAGGCCAATTCCTCGACGGCACCGAGCTCGATCAGTGCGGCCACGGCGTGCATCAACATCGCGGAGGAGACGATCCTGGCCAGGGGCCGGTCGGTTCGTGCGGGCAGGGTGGTGTCCGGGCGCTCCACAAGATTCCCTTCGGTGGTTCCATTGTCACGGAAGGTGACGATGCCAGTTCGAAGGGTGTGGCGTGAGGTCTTTCGTGAGAGAGGGGTCCCGGCCCCGCACCTGGTTTCGGGGTCGGCCGAAGCGATCGTGATCAGGTTCTTCTTCTGTCCCCGAACACGGGTTCGCTCAGGCTAGGCTGACCCCCACAACTCGAAAAAAAGCGAGCCCGCCCGGTGCTACCAACACCGAACGGGCTCTGACCACCAACCTGAGACAACCAGGAAGGCGGCTGGGAGTGCATCCTAAGCCTACAGCGTCCCGCGCCCGAAGCCGGGGGGTCGCTTCGCGTGTCACCCTCACGTTCCACCTCTTTCCGGAGGTGACGCCGTGAGCTACGCGACCATCGTCCGAGGCAGCTTCGGTGGCGATCGATTCACCAGGGTGCTCAACGCCGCGGTCCGTGACAAACGCCTGTCCTACAAGGCCCGTGGTCTCCTCATCTTCATCGCCTCGCACCGTGAAGGGTGGGGCATCGGCTTGGGGCAGCTCATCGCCAACTCCCCGGGTGGTACGGCCGCGATCCGCTCCGGACTCAAGGAACTCGAAGCCGCCGGCTACCTGCGCCGTTACCGGGTCCGCGACGAATTGGGGTGCCTCGGTGGTGCCTACTGGGTGATCACCGACGATCCCGAGTCCCTGCCGGAACGAGTCGCCGAGCTCGCCCGCTCCCTGGAGGGAAAGGCCCTCGTCCTGCTGCGAAACAGCAGGTCAGAGCCTAAGTGCGATTTTCCAGAGTTGGATGACCCACCAGAGGAAAATCGCACCCCTAAGAAGACCAACCACAAGAAGACCAAGACACAAGAACAAGGGGAGGGGGAGGAGGACGCGCGGGCGCGCGCGAGCGAGCTCCCCACCACCGACGCCGACGGCGACCAGTGGGGCGTCCCCGACGCCGAACGTCCCGCCCCCGACCGGGGCGGTCTACTGGAACGCACCGTCATCCCCCAGATCGCCGAGGAGACCGGCCTGGGGCTCCAACCCTGGCAACATCGCCGCCTGGTCCTGGAACATCTGCCCGCCGCGCTCCGGGCCGTCGAGGAGCTGGCCGATGACCGCGTGGGCCCCACCGAACTCCTGGAGTGGCTGCGGTCGGACCACGACACCACGATGTCGCTGTACGCGGTCCTGTCCACCCGTTGCCGCCCGGCCCACCTCGTTGAGGCGCTGCCGATCTGGGTCGCCCGCAACCGCACCCCTGGCGGCCTGCCCGGTCCTTCAACGCCCAAGGTCCCTCACCCGCGCCGAGAACCGGACCCGATGGCCGACAGAGATCCCTTCACCCGGGCGGGCGCACCGCCCACGTGCACGGTCCACCCCGGTATCGCTCTGGCCACCGACGCCACCGGACTGCGCACCCGCTGCCACAGGTGTGAGGATCTTCCTGGCACTGAACCCTTCGCCGTTTTGGACGAACCGGCCGGCGCCCTGATGGGTGTGCTCGACGATGCCCTACCGGATACCGCACCCGCACCGCCCGAACATTGTGGGGACCGCTCCTGTCACGAACAGCGCCGACACGTCATTCGCTTCAACCCACAGACCGAGGCCCATGAGGACCTCGGCCCCTGCCCACGTTGCCATCCCAGCCGGATATGGGAGACCGCCACATGACCCCGACCCCGCGCACGTCCGGCCGTAACGGGCCTGGATGATGCTCCCGAGGCCTCACCTTGGCGAGGGGCGTAGACCTCCGTATGCTCGGAATGCTCAGGCCTTCGTATGACTGATAACGCGGAAGTAACGCTCCGCGTCGTTGCAGGTCATTAACTGTGAGCCCCGCGCACGCGGGGATGGACCGGCACCTTGTCCTCGGTGCGGGTAGGAACACACGTGAGCCCCGCGCACGCGGGGATGGACCGACGGTGTTGTACTCGTAGATCTCGGTCTGCTGGTGAGCCCCGCGCACGCGGGGATGGACCTCCACCGAGATCCGGTGTGGGCGCCTCGGTTGGGTGAGCCCCGCGCACGCGGGGATGGACCGCGGTGAGGTTGCGGTAGTGGTGCAGGGCGTTGGTGAGCCCCGCGCACGCGGGGATGGACCGGTCAGATCAGTGATGTCCGGGTGTGCCCGGCCGTGAGCCCCGCGCACGCGGGGATGGACCGAGAGGGTGGGGGGTGTCGGGGGGTCATCCTGTGAGCCCCGCGCACGCGGGGATGGACCGACGGTGTTGTACTCGTAGATCTCGGTCTGCTGGTGAGCCCCGCGCACGCGGGGATGAACCGATGTCGGCGTCGGTGGAAGCGAGCCCAGCCTCGTGAGCCCCGTGCACGCGGGGATGGGCCGATCCGCATGCCAGGGGTCGAGACCAGGTGCGAGTTTCGTGTGCCCAGGTTCGCTCTCAAGGTCGGCGAACCTGGCATGTTGCGAGGCGCACGCCGGTACGCTCCACGAGACCAAGAGCAGCCAGACGTGAGGGGCTTTGTGGTGCGGGAGATCGAGACCAAGTACAAGGTGGTCGATACAGAGGCCGTGCTGGCAGCGTTGAAGTCCGCCGAGGTGGCCATGGGCGACCCGGTCTTTCAGGATGATCAGGCCTACGCCCTGGCCGGGTGGACCCCCGACCAAGGCAAGATCGGATTCACCTTCGCCCGTCTGCGAACCCAGGACAACACCCACCTGCTGACCACCAAGACCCCACTGGCCAACGCCATGGAGTGCACCGAGCACGAAACCGCGGTGGCTGATCATGAACAGATGCACGGCGCCCTGTTGGCGCTGGGGTACGAGCCCACGGTCCGCATCGTCAAAGAACGTCGCACAGGCCGTTCGGGAGCGATGGGGGTGTGCGTCGACATCGTCGAGGGCGCCGGCACGTTCCTGGAGCTGGAACTGGTGGTCGATGATGACCGGGACGGCCTTCAAGCCCAATCGGAACTGGACGAGTGGGCCCGCCGGCTCGGGGTCGAGATGGAGCGCACCAATGACACCTACGACATCCTCGTACGCCCGGATCTCACCTGAAGAGCCGGCCCGTTGGCAGACCGGGCGCGACCCAGCGCGCAGGCGTTGAACGGCGCCTGCGCAACATCTTGACCAGGCCCTCCCCTCCGTGAATGGGGCAGCGTGGTCAGCATCGTGCCTCGGACATCAGCTTGCGGGGGTCTCATCCCATCTGGCCTTGTTCAACCTTGATCTGGAGCAGCCGCGGAGAAACCGCGAACCCATGACGGGAGTACGCCGAAACCGCCCTGTCGCTGGAGTGCACCGTCACCCGCTCAAGTCCCAGTTCACTCGCCCACGCCAAGACTGTCTCGATCAGCTCACCGCCCAGGCCACGGTCGCGCTCGTCCGGCGCGACGTACACGCACTGCACATCACCGGACATCCGCTCGAACGCACGCGGAAGCGGCACACGCTGTGTGATCGCCAGCCAGGCCATCCCGATGACCGCATCTCCGCGGACCAGCACCATGCACCGATGGGAGGACTCGCTCTCCCGGGCCCACGCCACGAATCGGGGAACGAACTCCTCCAGCGTGGTGTTGGGAGTTCCGTAGAGCTCCTGCATCCACCGCCATCGCAGCCCGGCGACAGCAGCTAATTCGTTAGACCGAACCGAGCGAATAGCGATGTCGTTCATGGCTTCATCCTGGCGCAGATGCGCCGGCACGAGAGCCCTCTCAGCTATTCCCGCACGAATCCTTGGAACGCCACCACCATGTCGCAACAGGCCCGTTGGATCACCGGGCAGGTTCTCCAAGTCGCCGGAGGCCATGCGTTGTAGGGGTGTCTGTAGTGGGTGCTGCCGCCTCAGGTCCAGCGGGCCATGATCAGGCGTTTCTCGTCCAGCACTTCCGTGGGGGTGAATCCGGCGTGGATGAAGAAACGGACGCGGTCCTCGTAGCCCTCGCCCCCTTCGGGGATGAGGAAGACCCACTCGACCTTCGCCGCGAGGGCCTCTTCCATGAACTTCTCGATGAGATCTCCGCCGATCCCGTGGTGGCGCTGTTCCTCGTCGACGACGATCGCCAAGATGTACCCGTGCGGGGGAGGGGCCGGAGCCCCTGGACCCTCGTACTCTCCGTCGAGGATTCCCTCCAACCAGCCGACGATGTGACCGCCTCGCTCCGCGACCAGCACGACCAGGTAGTCCGGCCACAGGTTCTCGGGGTAACCCTGCAGGTCGAAGTGCGGAGCCTCCTTGGTGATCAGCGTGGCGATCCCGGGCCCATCGTCCGGGACGGCGTCACGCACCACCATGTCCATACCCCCATGCTCCCGCCACCGGCCGTGTGTGCCAAGTAGGCGCAACCGATTCGGAAAACCCCACCCGAAGGGGTGAGGTGGGGTCCCGGGCGAGCGAATCGGAGATGGATCAGGTCATCCGCTCCCTGGCTTGGTCGAACGCACGGGCGAGCTCGAACAGACGCACCATTCGGCCCGCCCAACCCCTGGTCGTCTGGTTGTTCTCGCCGAACGCCTGGGCGGGCACATCGATGTCGACGATTTGTCGCAGGCCGAATGCCGGTTCCTTTTCCTTCCGCGGCGGGGGAGTGGCCTGTCCATGTGCCGGACCTGGCCGGTAGTACCTCTTCCGCCGGCTCCGACCCGGGCGACGCCCGAACCTTCGCATGTCTCGGCATCCAGATGGCACCGAGACGTGGAAAGGTCGATGGTTCGCGGATGCACGTCCGAATCTCTTGTGCTCTCACGCGGCCGATAAGCCGGAATCGGAGGTTCGGCCGACGTATCGGCGGTCCTGGGTCGGTCCTGTCCGCAGGTCGGGTCGGTCGTTCTCTGGCAAAACGGGGCGAATCGCAGTGTCGAGGGGGCAGACATCGGTCCGGAATTAGTTTAAGATTCAACTTGTTGGAGCGAGTGATCGACCGACTCAGGAGAGGATGAAGGTTCATGGACGTGCGCCCCGCAGGCATCCACCACGTGACCGCCATCGCGAGCGACCCCCAGGCCAACGCCGACTTCTACCTCAACGTCCTGGGCATGCGCCTGGTCAAGCGCACCGTCAACTTCGACTCCCCCGAGACCTACCACCTGTACTACGGCGACCGCGCCGGTAACCCCGGCACCATCATGACCTTCTTCCCCTGGCCGGACGCGCCCAAGGGCAGGATCGGCGCGGGGCAGGCCACCACCACGACCTTCTCCGTCCCCGAAGGTTCCCTGGGCTGGTGGGCCGACCACCTCTCCGCGCTCGACATCCCCTTCACCAGTCCCACCGAGCGCACCGACGAGGACGTGCTGAGCCTGCGCGACCCCGACGGCCTGCTCATCGAACTGGCCGCGAGCGCCGACCACCACGACACCGACCCCTGGGACGGGGGAGCGGTCCCCACCGACCACGCCATTCGCGGCATCCGCGCCGTCACCCTGACCGAACAGGACGCCGACGGCACCGCACGGATGCTCGGCGATCAGCTGGGTTTTCGGCTGCACAGCGAGAGCGGCGGCCGGATGCGCTTCCACACCAACGACTCCGGTGACGGAGTGGGCACCATCGTCGACGTGTTGGCCGATCCCAAGGCCGAGCGCGGCCTGGTCGCCGCCGGCACCGTCCACCACGTCGCCTACCGAGCCCCCGACACCCCCGTCCAGGACGCCTGGCGTCAGCGCCTGGCCGATGACGGGGTGGGGGTCACCGAGATCCGCGACCGCAGCTACTTCACCTCGATCTACTTCCGCGAACCGGGCGGGGTGCTGTTGGAGATCGCCACCGACGGCCCCGGCTTCGACTACGACGAACCCCTGCTGGAACTGGGCCGTTCGTTGAAGCTGCCGCCGTGGCTGCAGCCCCGCCAGGACCAGATCGCCGCGAACCTGCCCCACCTGGAGGTGCCCCGGTGACCACCACCGAGGACTTCGTCCACGTCTTCGAGCCGGCCACCGCTCCGGACGAGCCCACACTGTTGCTGCTGCACGGCACCGGTGCCGACGAGCACGACCTGTTGCCGCTGGGCCGTGCCCTGGCCCCGGGCGCCGCGCTGCTCTCACCGCGCGGCAAGGTCAGCGAGAACGGCATGAACCGTTGGTTCCGTCGCCTGCGCGAGGGTGTCTTCGACGTCGAGGACCTGATCGAGCGCACCGCCGAGCTGGCCGAGTTCGTCAAGGCCGCCACCCTCACCTACGACCTGGACCCGAAGCGGATCGTGGTGAGCGGTTTCTCCAACGGCGCCAACACCGGCGCGGGGCTGCTGTTGCTGCACCCGGGGCTGGTGGCGGGGGCGGCGCTGTTCGCCGGCGGTGCTCCGTTGCAGGGGCGCGAACCCGATCCGGTGGACCTGTCGGGGACCCGGGTTTTCCTGGGCAGCGGCGTCACCGACCCGATCACCACGATCGATCAGGCGCGGCTGGTGGCCGCCCAACTGGGGGAGCGGGGCGCGAACGTGCGCGCCGAGGAGCACCCCGGGGGACACCAGTTGCCGCAGTCGGTGGTCGCGCGGGCTCGGGATTGGTTCGCGCAGGCGGCCTTCTAGGACCTGAGGGCCCGTCCCTCGGGCCCTCATCGAACGGCGGTGGCGTTCCCTGTACCTGGACGTCACCGCTTCTTCATACCCTCTGATGAATCTACAACGTCAAGGTGAGCGTTCTGTTCACTCACAGGACTCGACCACCCCTTCATGGCCCATAACGAACCGTCGGCATCCGACACCTTGGGTGCCGAGGGCACTCCCGTGCTATCGGCCATCGAAAGGGACAATCAACCAGGTCCGCTGACAAAGCGGTCGGTCAGGCCGTCTAGATTGGCACGCGTCCCCTTCCCCGCCCCTGAGAAGAGCCCATGATCCCCTCTCTTGCGCCACAGGTCCGCTGATGGAACCCGAGATCCTGGGCCTGCTGTTGCTGGCCGCCGTCGCCGCCGGATGGGTCGACGCCGTGGTCGGGGGAGGAGGCCTGCTCCTACTGCCCGCCCTGATGGTCGCCGCCCCCACCACACCCCTGGCCACCCTGCTGGGCACCAACAAGCTCGGCGCGGTCTTCGGCACCGTCTCCGCCGCGGTGGCCTATGCCCGCAGGGTCCGACTCGACCGCCGGATCATCGTGCCCACCGCCGCCCTGGCCCTTCTCGGGTCGGGGCTGGGCGCGGCCCTGGCCACCGCGCTGACCGCCGACGTCCTCAAACCCGTCATCATGGTCGTCCTGGCCGGAGTGGCGCTGCTGGTCGTCTTCCGCCCGACCATGGGCACCAGCCCCGATCCGGCGCTGCGCACCCGCAACCGAATCCTGGCCGTCCTGGCCCTGGCCGGTCTGGGCGTGAGCTTCTACGACGGACTCATCGGCCCCGGCACCGGCGTATTCCTCATCATCGCCTTCACCGCGGTGCTGGGCATGGACTTCCTGCACGCCTCCGCCGCGGCCAAGATCGTCAACGTGTGCACCAACACCGGCGCTCTGGTGGTCTTCGCCCTGGGCGGGCACATCAACTGGGCGCTGGGCCTGGGGCTGGCGGTGTGCACCATCATCGGCGCGCAGGTCGGCGCACGCATGGCGCTACAACGCGGTGCCGGGTTCATCCGGATCGTTCTGCTCGTGGTGGTGCTGGCGCTGCTGGTACGCATGGGATGGGACGTCTTCGCCTGACCCGCACCCCTCACCAGGAGACCCATGACCGCAATGAGGCCCGTGCCCGCCCGAGCCGAGCACTCCACCCCGATCGCCCACCTGCGAGACGACCACGCCCGGCGACTGCGACGAGGCGGGATCGACCAGTGGGCCCCCGGGGAGGTCGCTCCCGCACAGGTAAGGGCTCAGATCGAGCGCGGCCAGTGGTGGGTGCTGGAGGAGGACTTCCTGGTGGCGGCCGTGCGCGTGTTGGAGTCCGACCCGCAGGTGTGGCCCGAACCCGGGCCTGAGCCGGCCCGTTACGTCCACGGACTCATGGTCGACCACCGGGCCGCCGGTCGGCGACTGGGGGAGGGGTTGCTCGCCTGGGTCGAGGCCAGGGCCGCCCGCGCCGGGTGCGCTCTGGTGCGGTTGGACTGTGTGGCCGCCAACCCCGCATTGTGCGCCTACTACGAGCGTCTGGGCTACCGGGCCCGAGGCCGGATGTCCTTCGCCGAACACCTGGCCTGGCACCCGGTCATGCGCTACGAGAAGCCGGTGGCCCGCACCGCTTGACCGGCCCCTCCTCGGCCCCTCACCCCCTGTGCGGGCGCCCCCGAGAAATCGGCGCCTACGCACGCCCGCCCGGGGCGCGCACCCCGAAAGCCGGGGTGAGGTCGAGCAGGTGGGGGACGAGTGCGTTCGGCGCCACGAAAGGTCTCCGCTTCAGGACGGTTCAGGTGGTGGCGATCAGCGGGTGCGGGTCGTGGTGGGGAGGTGGTCTGGCCGATCCCGTACCTTCATTATCGTCCAAGTCAGATATGATCGCCGAATGACGATCAATGACACGGATGGATGTCTCGCCACGACCGCGGGCGTGGGCGCCGCCGAAGCCCTCTTCCACAGCCTCTCCGACGGCACCCGGCTGGCCATCGTGCGCCGCCTGGCCCAGGGCGAGGCGCGGGTGGCCGACCTGGTGGCCCAGCTGGGACTGGCCCAGTCCACGGTCTCGGCGCATGTGGCGTGCCTGCGCGACTGCCACCTGGTCCAGGGTCGCCCCCAGGGGCGGCAGGTGTTCTACTCCCTGGCCCGCCCCGAACTGCTGGACGTGCTCGCGGCGGCCGAGACGCTCCTGGCCGCGACCGGCAACGCGGTCGCGCTGTGCCCCAACTACGGGACCGACAGCACCACGGCGGAGATGCTCGGTGAGTGACGCATGCTGCGGGGACGCACAACCCCGCCCTGGAGAAGAAACCGAGGAGCACGAGCCGGAAACGCTGTGGCAGGTAGGTGAGATCCGCTTCGCCGCCGTGGCCGCGCTGCTCCTGGTGGCCGGCTACGGCGCTACCTGGGCCGCAACCCCCGACCTGGTAGGGCCGGCGCTCAAGACAGCCGCGCTGGCCGTCGCGGGGTGGACGTTCGTGCCCTCCACACTGCGTCTCCTGGCCCAGGGCAGGATCGGCGTGGGCACGCTGATGACCATCGCCGCCGTGGGCGCGGTGCTGTTGGGCGAGGTGGGCGAGGCCGCGATGCTGGCCGTGCTCTACACCATCGCCGAGGGGCTGGAGGAGTACTCCGTGGCCCGCACCCGGCGCAGCCTGCGCGCCCTGCTGGACCTGGTCCCCGACCAGGCTCGCGTACTGCGCGACGGCGTGGAGCACACCGTCGACCCGGCCGAGTTGGCCGTGGGCGACACACTGGTGGTACGCCCCGGCGAACGCCTGGCCACCGACGGTCGTATCGCCGTCGGACACACCAGCCTGGACACCTCCGCCATCACCGGCGAGTCGGTTCCCGTGGAGGCCGGCCCCGGGGACGAGGTGTTCGCCGGGTCCATCAACGGCACCCGCGCGGTGGAGGTCACCGTCACCTCCACCGCCGCCGACAACTCCCTGGCCCGCATCGTGTCCATCGTGGAGGCCGAACAGGCCCGCAAGGGCGCCGGACAGCGCCTGGCCGACACGATCGCCAAGCCACTGGTGCCCGGGGTGATGGTCGCCGCCGTGCTCATCGCCGCCCTGGGGTCCCTGTTCGGTGATCCCCTGACCTGGATCGAACGCGCCCTGGTCGTGCTGGTGGCCGCCTCCCCGTGCGCGTTGGCCATCTCCGTTCCCGTCACCGTCGTCGCCGCGATCGGCGCCGCTTCCAAGCACGGCGTCCTGGTCAAGGGCGGGGCCGCCCTGGAGGCCATGGGCCGCGTCAGGTCCGTGGCGCTGGACAAGACCGGCACCCTGACCCGCAACCGCCCCGCCGTCATCGAGACCCTCCCGGCTCCCGGACACACCGTCGAGCGGGTGCTGGCGGTGGCCGCCGCGCTGGAGGAGCGCAGCGAACACCCGCTCGCGGCCGCGATCCTGGCCGCCGCCCCCGCACCCGAACGGGCCGAGCAGGTCGAAGCGGTCACCGGCGCCGGACTCACCGGTGTCCTGAACGGCCGCCGCGTGCGGCTGGGCCGCCCGGGCTGGATCGACCCCGCCCCTGTGGCCCAGGACGTGGAACGGATGCAGAACGCGGGTGCCACCGCCGTCCTGATCGAGGAGGACGGCACCCTGCTGGGCGCCATCGCGGTGCGCGACGAACTGCGTCCCGAAGCGGTGGAGGTCGTCTCCGCGCTGCGCGGCGCGGGCTACCGGGTGGCGATGCTCACCGGCGACAACCCGGCCACCGCCGCCGCCCTGGCGGCACAGGCGGGCATCGACCCCGGGGATGTGCACGCCGACCTGCGCCCGGAGGACAAGTCCCGTCTCATCGGCCGACTCCGCGAACACGGACCTGTCGCGATGGTGGGGGACGGGGTCAACGACGCCCCCGCCCTGGCCACCGCCGACCTGGGCATCGCCATGGGCGCGATGGGTACCGACGTGGCCATCGAGACCGCGGACGTGGCACTGATGGGAGAGGACCTGCGCCACCTGCCCCGGGCGCTGGCGCACGCCCGCCGCTCCCGGGCGATCATGTGGCAGAGCGTGGGGCTGTCGCTGGCCATCATCATCACCCTGATGCCCCTGGCCCTGTTCGGTGTCCTGGGCCTGGCCGCGGTCGTACTCGTGCACGAGGTGGCCGAGGTCGTGGTCATCGGCAACGGCATCCGCGCCGGACGCACCCGCCACCTGGGCACCGCCCTCGCCCCGACGCCGCCCATGCGCGCGGCGCGGCGAGATCGTGAAGCCACGGCGAGCCGCCAGACGTTTCGATGAGGAGCACGAGAGGTCGCGGGCCTGAGCAGCGGGGATGCGTGTCGGGCAGTACGCCCACCCGACCTTTTGCGCGAACGGCAAGAAGACGTGCTTAAAACGCATGTCCGTCCTAGGGTGCCGGGCATGAACCACGCACACGCCCACACCGCACACCAGGCGCATGGGACCGACACCGAGGTCCAGGCGGAAATCCTGGACCTGGACGCCGAGGTCCTCGCCGAGCACATCGCCTCCATCACCGCCTGGCTGCCGATGGAGACCGCCCCACACCACATCGTGGATCTGGGCTGCGGTACCGGTACGGGCACCTTCGCCCTCCTGGACCGCTTCCCCGACGCGCACGTCACCGCCGTCGACTCCTCCACCGAACACCTTCAGCGCCTGCGCACCAAGGCGTGCGCCCTCGGCGTCCAGGGCCGCGTGCGCACGGTACAGGCCGACCTCGACGAACCCGCCTGGCCCGACCTCGGCTCACCGGACCTGGTGTGGGCGTCGGCCTCGATGCACCACATGGCCCGACCCGACCGCGCGCTGGGCAACGTCCACCACGCGCTCGCGCCCGGTGGCCTGTTCGCCGTCGTGGAACTGGACGGCCACCCGCGCTTTCTGCCCGAGAACGAGCCGAAGGACCGGCCCGGCCTCGAAGAGCGCGTCCACGCCGCGGCCGACCGTCTCCAGCGCGAACACATGCCTGACCGCGGCGCCGATTGGGGGCCGATGCTGACCGCCGCCGGCTTCACGGTAGAGGGCGAACGCACCGTCGCCGTCGACATCGAAGGCGACCGCAACGAGGCGATCGGCCGCTACGCCCTCGGCGTCCTGCGACGCCTCCGCGGTGTCATCGCCGACAGGATCTCCCCCGAGGACCTCACCGCCCTCGACCGGCTCCTGGACACCAGCGGTCCGCACAGCGTGCTGCGTCGCGACGACCTGACGGTACGCACCGAACGCACCGTCTGGTCCGCCCGTCGCACCTGACACCAGGGTCGATCAGCGAGCGCCACAGGATGCAGGGGTCGACCCCCACCGGCCGACGAACAGGCCGCGCGCGCCCCCGACACCGATGCCGTCCGGTCCCGGCGTACGAGGGGTACTCCCGGATCCGTGGCTGCCGGGGGACCGACAGGGCACGCGGCCACGGAAGGACACGCGGTCACCGGTAGGTCCATACCTGATCCGTGACCTCGGGAAATCCAGCCACCCTCCGGCTCGCCGGAGCTTCGGCACGAGCACGCCTACACCGCCGGGTCCCTCTCACCCGTCAAGGCCGCGGTGACGTCCTCGACGATGCGGTGAGCGCCGTGGTGGTTGGCCGCACCCCAAAAGTCGTGGTCCACCCGATAGACCTGCTCCTTTCGCACCGCGTCCAGGTTCGACCACACCCCGTCGGTGAAGGTGTCCGGAGCTTCGGCGAAACCGGACCCGGCCATGACGAACACGACATCGCCATCGCCCTGCTCCAGGTTCTCGTAACTGCGTGAGATGAAGTCGGTCTCGCCCTCGGCCTCCAACTGGGTCTCGGGCCGGGCGAACCCCAGGTCGTCGATGACCTGACCGGGGAAGGACGCCGGAGTCTCCAACCGGATCTCCGTCTGGTCCTGCAACCGCACCAGCGACACCTCGGTCCCGGCCGGCTCCACACCCGCCTCCTCGATCCGGGCACGCGCCTCCTCGATGGCGCTGTCATAGGCGCCCAACGCCTCCTCGGCCGCCTCCCGGGCGTCCAGGACCTCGGCGACCTCCTCCAGATGCCCGCGCCAGGAACCGGTGCCCTCCCACTCCAACAGCACGGTGGGGGCGATCGCCTCCAACGAATCCAACATCTGGGCCTGCGAACCCATCGGGGTGTCCACACCGATGATCAGATCCGGTTCGGCGGTGGCCAACTCCTCGATGTTGACGTCGTCCTCCACAGGGGAGTTGGTGACCAGCGTCAACCCACCACCGTCGACGTCGGCGGGCAGGAACGGCGCCAACCCCTGGTCGGCCGAACCCGGGGTGCCCATGGTGCCCACCACCTCGTGCCCCAGACCGGTGACCGCGGCCAGGGTGGGACGCCACAGCACGGCCACGCGCTCGGGCTCGGCGGGGATCTCCACCTGACCGTTGGCCCCCTCCACGGTCCGGGTGTCCCCACCCTCCGAATCCCGGGAACCGGTCTCGTCGGAGCCGGGCCCGCACCCGGTCAGTGCGAGCACCCCAACCAGGGGCAGGCAGGCCAAGACGAGCAGGGGACGCGTGTGCGACATCGTTGGGGGACCCTTCCGTGCGAACATGACGTAGGTAAGGCTAACCTGTCTCAGTGGTGTTCGTCCGGGTTTCCCCGGTGCCGTACGATGCGACGTCGGCACCGCCGGCGCCATCATTCCCCCCACAACCACCATCCGTACCCGCACCAGAACGGGGAAGCCGTGGCCCTGCGCGCGCCCACACCAACGCGCCCCACCCTCACCCGACGCGTGATCCGCCCCATCGGTCTCATCGTCGCCCTGGCGGCCCTGGCCGTGTGCGCACTGCTCAGCGTCACCGTGGGAGCCAAACCCATCCCCGCCGCCGACGTCTGGACCGCCCTGACCGCCTACAACGGCGGCTACGACCACGACGTCATCCGCACCCTGCGCGTACCCCGCACCATCATCGGTGTGTTCGTGGGCGCCGCCCTGGGCATGGCCGGCGCCCTCATGCAGGCCCTGACCCGCAACCCACTGGCCGAACCCGGCATCCTGGGCATCAACTCCGGGGCCGCGGCCGCCGTGGTCATCGCCGTGTTCCTGTTCGGCCTCAGCGGCTCCGGGCTGGTCTGGCCCGCCTTCATCGGCGCCGCCCTGGCCGCCGTGGCCGTCTACGCCCTGGGCTCACGCGGACGCGCCAGCGCCACCCCGGTCCGTCTGGCCCTGGCCGGCACCGCCCTGGCCGCCGTCCTCCAAGGGCTGATCTACGGGGTCATCGTCCTCAACGACTTCGTGTTCGACCGCATCCGCTTCTGGCAGGTGGGCTCCCTCACCGGACGCGACCTCGACCTGTTCTGGCAGGTCGCCCCCTTCCTGGTCGCGGGCATCGTGCTCACCCTGGCCCTGGGCCCCTCCCTGAACGCGATCGCCCTGGGCGACGACCTGGCCGCCACCCTGGGCGCCCGCATCCCCCTGATCCGCGCCGGCACCGCCGTGGCCGTCATCCTGCTGTGCGGAGCCGCCACAGCCGCGGCCGGACCCATCTGGTTCGTCGGCCTGATCATCCCGCACGCCGCCCGGGTCATCACCGGACCCGACCAACGTTGGATGCTGCCCTACTCCGCCGTCCTGGGCGCGATCCTGCTCACCGCGGCCGACACCGTGGGGCGCGTCATCCTGCCCGGCTCCGAACTGGAGGTCGGCATCATCACCGCCTTCGTGGGCGCACCCCTGTTCATCGCCCTGGTCCGCAGTAGAAAGATGGCCCAACTGTGAACAAGACCCTGGCCCCACCACGCTCCGACGAGCACACCCACACCCGCCCGCACGGCACCGTGGCCTGGCGCAGCAAGGGCGAACGCCTGTCGTTCCTCCTACGCCCGCGCACCCTGATCGTGTGCCTGGTCCTGGCCCTGGTGAGCGTGACCACCCTGGTGGTCTCGGTGACCGTCGGCGACTACGAGATCCCCCTGTCGGCGGTACCCGGCGCCCTGATGGGCTACGGCGAACGCCTGGACGTGTTCTTCGTCCAAGGCCTGCGCCTGCCCCGCGCCCTGACCGCGATCGGAGTGGGCGCCGCCCTGGGCATCGCCGGCGCGGTCTTCCAAAGCCTCTCGCGCAACGCCCTGGGCAGCCCCGACATCATCGGCTTCACCTCCGGGGCGGCCACCGGCGCCGTCTTCGCCATCCTCGTCCTGGGCTCGAGCCGCCTGGTGGTCTCCCTGGGAGCCGTCGCCGGCGGCCTGATCACCGCCGCCGTGGTCTACCTGCTGGCAATGAAGAACGGAGTACAGAGCTACCGACTGGTACTGGTCGGAATCGGCGTGTCGGCCATGCTGGCCTCGGTCCGCGACTACCTCCTGACCCGCGCCGAACTCACCGACGCCCTGGGCGCACAGATCTGGATGATCGGCAGCCTCAACGGACGCGGCTGGGGCGAGGTCGCCGCCGTCTGGATCGGCTTCGCCCTCCTGGCCCCGGTGCTGTTCGCGGTGGGCCAACGCCTGCGGTTCATGGAACTGGGCGAGGACGCCGCCCAAGGCCTGGGAGTGAACACCCGCTCCACCCAGGTCATCGCCCTGGCCGCCGCCAGCGCACTGACCGGCGCGGCCATCGCGGTGGCCGGACCCATCGGTTTCGTGGCCCTGGCCGCCCCCCAACTGGCCCGACGCCTGACCCGCACCGGCGGCACCACACTGATCGGCGCGGCGCTCATGGGCGCCACCCTGCTCGTACTCGCCGACCTGGTGGCCATGCGCGCCCTGGCACCCACCCAACTACCGGTGGGTGTGGTCACCGCCGTCATCGGCGGCAGCTACCTGATCTGGTTGCTGTACACCGAATGGCGCAGCGGCCGCGCCTGAACCGCCCGCCCCGAACCCCTTTGACGTCCCGCGCACCGCGAAGAGAGCGACGATGAACGACCAGACCCGCCTGACCGGCCAAGACCTGACCCTCGCCTACGACCAACGGGTCATCTCACGCGAGCTGGCCGTCACCATCCCCGACAACTCCTTCACCGTCATCGTGGGCCCCAACGCCTGCGGCAAGTCGACGCTGCTGCGGGCCCTCTCACGCACGCTCAAACCCTCGCAGGGAAACGTCCTACTGGACGGACAGGTCATCGGCTCCTACCCGGCCAAGGAGGTGGCGCGCCGCCTGGGGCTGCTGCCCCAGACCTCCATCGCCCCCGACGGGATCGGCGTGGCCGACCTGGTGGCCCGCGGACGCTTCCCACACCAGAGCTTCCTACGCCAGTGGTCGGCCCAGGACGAGGCGGTGGTGACCCAGGCCATGGAATCCACCGGAGTGACCGCCCTGGCCGACCGCTCGGTGGACGAACTCTCCGGTGGCCAACGCCAAAGGGTGTGGCTGGCGATGGTGCTGGCCCAACAGACCCCACTGCTGCTGCTGGACGAGCCCACCACCTACCTCGACATCGCCCACCAGATGGACATGCTGGACCTGTGCGCGGACCTGCACACCGAACAGGGCCACACCCTGGTGGCCGTGCTGCACGACCTCAACCACGCCTGCCGCTACGCCACCCACCTGATCGTGATGCAGGACGGCGCGATCGTGGCCGAAGGCGACCCGGCCACCGTGGTCACCGCCGACCTGGTGGAGAAGGTCTTCGGCCTGCCCGTGCGCATCATCGCCGACCCCGAGACCGACACCCCGATGATCGTGCCGCTGGACCGGCGCGGAGTACGACGAGACCACGGGTGAAAGGGGCCTGCGGCGCGGGGTCGGCCCAGGAGTCAGCGCCGCAGCAGGGCGCGCAACTCCTCAACGACCAGGCCGGGATCCTCCTCGGCCATGAAGTGACCGCAACCCACCGTGTCGTGGCGCAGGTCCTTGGCCCAGCGCCCCCACAGCGCGGCGGCGTCATAGCCCAGGGCGGCGCCCCAGTCCTGCTGCAACACGGTCACCGGCATGCCCAACCGGTTCCCGGCCTCACGGTCGGCCAGGTCGTGTTCCAGGTCGATCCCGGCCGAGGCACGGTAGTCGGCCACGATCGAGGGCACCGCACCCGCGCACGCCCGCAGATAGGCGCGACGCACCGGGGCGGGGATCGCCTCGGGCGAGTTCGCCCACAGGTCCAGGAAATGTCCGAAGAACTCCTCCGGAGCGGCCTGGATCATCGCCTCGGGCAGACCGGGCGGCTGCGCCATCAGGTACAGGTGAAAGCCCACCGCCCCCTGCACGCCCCGCAACGCCTCCCACATCTCCGGTACGGGCAGCACGTCCAACACGGCCAGATGGGTGACCGCCTCAGGGTGGTCCAGCCCGGCCCGGATACCCACCAGCGCGCCCCGGTCGTGCCCGGCCAACGCGAAACGCTCATGCCCCAACGCACGGGCCACAGCCACCACGTCCGCGGCTATGGTGCGGTTGGAATAGGTATCGGGCCCACTCTCGATGGGGTGATCACTGTCCCCGTACCCGCGCAGGTCCGGACAGATCACGGTGTGGTCCCCGACCAGATCGGCGACCACGTGCCGCCACATCAGGTGCGTCTGCGGGAAACCGTGCAACAGCACCACGGCCGGCCCCGACCCGCCCACCGCCACGTTCAACGACACACCCTCGGCCACCGGGACACGGCGGTACTCCAAACCGGTGATGACACTCGACATGCGAAGCTTCCTCTCCAAGAACCGAAAAGCGGATGAGACCAGCCTGTCGGCCCCCGATGAGCAACCGATGAGCACGCGATACCGTGACCCCTGCCCGGACAGGGCAAGGAAGACGGGGGAGAGCCGGTGACCACACGCCTGGGAGTACTGGGGCCGATACGGGCCTGGGACGACCACGGCCACGACCTACCGCTCAAAGGACCCCGACACCGCCAACTCCTGGCCCGACTGACCATCGCCCACGGCCGCGTCGTCCCGGTGAACGTACTGGTCGAAGACCTGTGGGAGGACCAGGACCCACCCACGAACGCGATCGGGGCCCTACGCACCTTCGTCGCCGCCCTACGCCGGTCCCTGGAACCCGACCGCACCCCACGCACCCCACCGACCCTGCTCATCACCCAAGGCCCCGGATACGCGCTACGCACCCGCGCGGTGGACGCCCACACCTTCGAATCCGACCTGACCCGCGCACGCTCCACCACCGACCCCCACCAGGCCGCACACACCCTGGAACAGGCCCTGCGACTATGGCGCGGCCCCGCCTACACCGACGTCGCCCACACCACCTGGGCCAAGGCCGAACGCGCCCGCCTGAGCCAACTACGACTCCACGCCGTGGAGACCCTGGCCCACGCCCACCTGGACACCGGCCACACCGCCCGGGCCATCGCCGACCTGGACGCCCACCTGGCCGACCACCCCTGGCGCGAACAGGCCTGGCAACTCCTGGCCACCGCCCTCTACCGCGCCGGCCGCCAAGGCGAGGCACTCCAGGTCCTACGCCGCGCCCGCACCCTGCTCGCCCACGACCTGGGCCTGGACCCCGGACGCGCCCTGCGCCGCCTCGAACACGACATCCTCCACCAGGCCGACCACCTCGACCCACCCGAACAACCCACCAACGTGGTCGACGAGCTCTGGCACAGCACCGCCCGCGCCTACCGGGCCGCCCCCGGCCCCCGAGCCCGCCTGGAATCCACCGTGGGCCTCCTGCGCTCCCTGGCCCTGACCGGCCCCGAAGGACTGGTCGGCGCCCGACAACGCCGCGTGCAGGCCATCGACGCCGCCCGGGAACTGGGCGACCCCGAACTCACCGCCCGCGTGATCGGCGCCTTCGACGTGCCCGCCAACTGGACCCGCTCCGACGACCCCGACCAGGCCGCCCACGTGGTGGCCGCCGCCGAGGACACCCTGACCGGACTGGGCCCGAACGCGCACCCGGCCACCCGCTCCCGCCTGCTCACCACCATCGCCCTGGAATCACGCGGAACACGCTCCCCACGCCCACACCAGGCCGCGTCCGAGGCCGAGGGCCTGGCCCGGGAATCGGGAGACCCGGCCCCGTTGGCGTTCGCGCTCAACGGCCGATGGATGCAGACCTTCCACCGCACCGGACTGGCCACCGAACGGGGACGCGTCGGCGACGAACTGGTCCGAGTCTGCGCCCGCCAGGGTTCGGAATCCTTCGAGATCCTGGGGCGCCTGATCGGGATACAGACCGGCGCGGCACTCGCCGACGTCGAGCGCGCCGATCACCACGCCGAAGTGGTCGAAGGGTTGGCCCACCGCCACGAACGCCCCTTGGTGGAGGTCTTCACGACCTGGTACCGGGCACTACGCCTGGACCTGCGAGGCCAGGACCCCGAACAGGTGGCCCACGCCTACCGGGAGGCGGCCGAACGCACCACCACGGCCGGTATGCCCGGCCTGGAACAAGGGCTGCGGGCCCTGGCCATGGCTTGCCTGCGGCTGCGTCATGGCCTGCCCTGGCAAGAGGAACCGGGCGCCGAGTGGGGGCCGCACACGCCCTGGGTGCTCCCCTTGCGGCTGCTCGCCCAGGACCGGACCCAGGAAGCCGCCCAAGTCCTGGACCGGTTCACCGACCCCGACCCGGGGTTGCTCATGGAGGCCCACTGGGCGCTCATCGCCCACGCCGCCCTGACCCTGGACCACCGGGCCGCACTGCACCGCGCCCACACCGCCCTGACACCGGCTCGCGGTGAGCACGCCGGGGCCCAGAGCGGGCTGTTCACCGCGGGTCCGGTCACCGACCTGTTGGAGCGCATCGAAGGCGCCCTCTGATCCCGGAGTGCCCCGCGCGTGGAAGTGCTCCGCGTGCTCACCCGCCCGGACCGGGTGCAGGCCCTCGCGGCTCCACCAGCACGTCCGATGCCGGGACCAAGGTGGTCCCGCCCGCCACGACCCTGAGCGTGTCCGGTGCCGAAAGGCGCTCTCCGCCCGCGTCACAGTTCCTTGATGCGGGCCAACACCGAACGCAGGGTTTCGGCGTCGGGTCGGTGTGTCCTCTGGGCGGAGGAGTGCACCATCACCCGTCCCTGGTCCGCCAGATCCGACAGCAACACCCGCAGCACCCCTGGTGCGAACCCCGAACGGGCCGACACCTCGGCCACCGACACCGGGCGCACGCACAGCGCCAGGATCGTCTCCAGTTCCGGGTCCAGCTCGGTCGGCTCCACCGACGGCACCGCCACCACCTGGGTGCTCAGAGCCAGGTCCGCGCGGGTGGGGCGGGTGCGGCCCCCGGTGAGTGAATAGGGGCGGATCAGGCTCGATTCGGCCGACCACCCCTGGTTCCGATGCGGTGACGGACTCATCTGCTCCCGCCTTCCACACGGGTGAGAGTCGACGGGTGCGGGCCGTCCCGTTCCATCGGAGCGTTCATCGACCTGCCCGACCGGGTGGTCGAATCCTCCCTGTCCAGGGCCTGGCCCCGCGCTGTGGCGCTCGCCGACATCGGCATCGTCCTTCCGTCTGATCGAGGGGTTCGCGGATGCGCGTGAGGGGGTCAGGGAGCGCGGTGGGGGAGAGGGCGTCGATGGTCTGGTCGCCGCGTTCGCTGGTGGTGGCGAACAGTGCCCGCAGGGTGAGCAGGGTGGGGCGGGGGCGTGCCCTTCGGGGAGTGGTGGGCGTGGCCGGGGGCCGCGGGTGGGGGGCGGAGTGGAGTGGAGGGAGGGGGATGACCACATCGAGCCAACCCCCGCCGTGGGGGTTTGGCAAGGGGCGGTGGGTGTCCGGATCCGGCTGTGGGGTTGGGGTTTTCGCGAGCTGGAAGGGGTTCCTGGCACACCCCTCCATTCACACACTTATTAATCTACGTCGTAAAGGCGTGGGTTCGGTATTGACTCACCTCCACAAACATTGATCGAGCGGCTTCGCCGCACCGACACAAAAGGGCTTCTTCGTGGGCGGAATGGGGGTGATGGTGGGGTCCGGCTCGGGTAGGTACCGGCCGGAACCGGCCAATCACGGATTGGCACCTCAAGCGGCACCCAACCCCGAAGGGGGAGTCATGGTCCGGCTCGATGACGAACAGATCAGGGAAGGTCTGGAGCGGCTCACGGAGTGGGAGTGGGATCCGGAGACGGTCTCGATCCACCGCACGGTGAGCCTG
The DNA here is from genome assembly GCF_040635885.1 of Nocardiopsis sp. NPDC006832. Taxonomy (NCBI): domain Bacteria; kingdom Bacillati; phylum Actinomycetota; class Actinomycetes; order Streptosporangiales; family Nocardiopsidaceae; genus Nocardiopsis; species Nocardiopsis sp. NPDC006832. The sequence goes on from NZ_JBEYLC010000004.1 coordinate 108,777, forward strand.
CCGGACTTCCTTGGTGCGATCGCCCTGGTGAGTGAAGTGGCCCAGGCCGCAGAGCAGGCCGAGCACCATCCCGACATCGACATCCGCTACAACACGGTGCGGCTGAGCCTGAGCACCCATTCGGAGGGTGCGGTCACCGACAAGGACATGGCCCTGGCGGCTCGGATCGATGAGCTGGTGGCGGCGACGGTCCCCTCGGACTGACCCCGCGGGGCGTCGGCCCTCGTTGGTCCGGCGCAGGGTCGGCCCGGTGCCGGCGGCCGGTCATCGGGCCAGCGAGGCCGTGACCGCCGGCCTTTCGACGCGTGGGTGGTCTTCGTCGGGGGAGGGCTCAAGAACCGTTCGAGGGCGGGATCACCGAGATCGTGCCCTGAGCCACGGCGCACAGCGTCTCGACGCCTTCCTCGTCCACCGCGAACAGATCGCACCGGCAGACCACGCGGCTACGGCCCGAACGCACGACCCGGCCATGGGAGCGCAGCACGGTTCCGGTCGCGGGGCGCAGGTAGTCGATGGTGAAGCCGGTGGTGAGGACCGAGGCGCCGGCCACGGTTCCCGCTGCGAAGGTGAGCGTGTTGTCGGCCGCGTAGCTCAGGACCCCGCCGTGCAGGTATCCGTTCTGTTGGAGCAGGTCCTCGCGGATGTCCAGTTCCAGGATGGCCTCCGCGTCACCGAAGGCCGTCAGGCGGGCGCCGACCAGGCCGCTGAAGGGCTGTTCCGCCAGGATCTTTTGGGCGAACTCCAGACCGGCGTCGTTCATGGGGTCCCCTCGGCTCTCACTTTGATAGTGAAGTGAGGTTCTCGCGAACCAGGAGCCTCTGTCAAGATTCGACCCATGGCCGAATCCGATCAGCGCCTGTACTTCCTCCTGCAACGAGCCGCGCACCGACTGCGCACCGACGCCGACCGTCGCTGTCTGGAAGCCGCAGGCGTCACCACCGCCCAACTCGGCGCCCTGTTCGCCCTGCGCGACCGCCCTGGCATCACCCAGCAAGAGCTCGCTCGCACCCTGGGGTCGGGCGAGTCCGCCATCACCTCCCTGGTGGCACGGCTGACCAAGGCCGGACTGGTCACCAAGGACACCCACCCCGCTCAGTATCGTGCGGTGGTGCTGAGACTGACCTCGGCGGGGGAGGAGAGTCTGGCCGCCGCCCGACCGGAGATCGATCGGTTCAACACCGAGGCGCGGGCGCTGTTGGGGGAGGAGGGGTTCGATGGGGCGGTGGAGGCTCTGCGGAGGTTGGCCCTTTGGGAGCCCTGAGGGATCGGGGTGTCCTTGGGGTCCTTAGGATCGGTTCCCATGACCGAAGACGCTCTGTCCGTTTCCCGTGCCTATGACGAGGTCGCCGAACTCTACGCGGAGCACGCGGGTTCGGCCTTCGCGGTGGATCCGTTGCATCGGGCCATGGTCGACGCGTTCGCGGACATGGTGCGTTCCTCCGGTGGTGGGACGGTTTTGGACGCCGGTTGTGGGCCCGGGCACATCAGCGCTCACCTGGTGCGGCGGGGGTTGGCGGTGGTGGGTGTGGACCTGGCGCCGAAGGCGTTGGTCCTGGCCGGCGACGGCTGCCCGTCCGGGGGGTTCGTGGTGGGACGGTTGGAGGAGCTGCCGCTGGTGGGCGGTTCCGTGGCGGGGGTGTTGTCCTCGTACTCGATCATCCATACCCCGCCTGAACGGCTGCCCGGTGTCCTGGCTCAGATGGTGCGTGTCCTGGCCGGTGGTGGGCACCTGTTGGTGTCCTTCCAGAGTCAGGAGGACCCTACCGGGCCGGTGGAGGTCTTCGATCACCAGGTGGCCACGGCCTACCGCTATGGCGTCGACCATGTGTTGGCGCCGTTGCGTGAGGCGGGGATAGTGGAGGTGGCCCGCTGCGTCCTGGCCGGGCGTGAGGATGCTCGACGCGGGTTCGCCCAGGCGCATCTGTTGTGCCGCAAGGAGCATCCGAGCACGTGAGCGGTGTCGGGCGCGGCCGGGTGGGAATGGGAACGGCCCCGGCGAGCTGTTGCTCGACGGGGCCGTGGCGTGTGCCGGACAAATGCGGTGGTCGCCTCGCGGCGGGTTGCGCGACGCGATTCCGAACCGCCCGCGAGGGGCGTGGTATTCCGCGAAGGCGGTGTATGGCGCCCGGGGGACACTTGCTACCGCATCTGCCTGTAGTGGGTGTAACGGGTGGTGGGTTGTGAGTATTTCCGGGGTGGGGATGTTTACCGGCGAGGGATCGGGTAGGGGATTGGGTGAGCACCTGCGCACCCCGGGGATCAAGGGGGCGGCCGTAACGGCCGATTGGCCCCGGGTCGTCTGAGGCGGGTGTGGGGCCGGGCGCCTACGGGGGTTGTGCGCGCGGCCTGAGCCGGACCCTCGTTATCGGGGGATGTGCGAGATCCGGCGTAGACGGGAGCCCCCGCGGTCTTGGGCCGCGGGGGCTTTTCCCTGTCCGGGGTCAGGTGTGGGTGGTGCCTTTGACGTAGTGGGCCAGGTGTTGGCCGGTCAGGGTGGTGGCCTGGTCGATGAGGTCTGTCGGGGTGCCTTGGAAGACGATGTGTCCGCCGTCGTGTCCGGCTCCGGGGCCCAGGTCGATGATGTGGTCGGCGTGGGCGATGACGGCCTGGTGGTGTTCGATGACGATGACGGTGGTGCCGGTGTCGACGAGTTGGTCGAGCAGGGTGAGGAGTTGTTGGATGTCGGCCAGGTGGAGGCCGGTGGTGGGTTCGTCGAGGATGAGGATGTTGTCCTTGCCGCCCATGTGGGTGGCGAGTTTGAGGCGTTGGCGTTCGCCGCCGGAGAGGGTGGTCAGGGGTTGGCCGAGGCTGATGTAGCCCAGGCCGACGTCGTGTAGGCGGGTGAGGATCTTGTGGGCGGCGGGGGTGTGTGCGGGGCCCTGGTCGAAGAAGGTGTGGGCTTGGTCGACGGACATGGACAGGACTTGGCTGATGTCGTGTCCGTCCAGGTGGTGTTGGAGGACGGCGGGGGCGAAGCGTTTGCCTTCGCATACGTCGCAGGTGGTGGTGATGCCGGCCATGATGCCCAGGTCGGTGTAGGTGACGCCGATTCCTTTGCATTGGGGGCAGGCGCCTTGGGAGTTGGCGCTGAACAGGTCGGGTTTGACGTTGTTGGCTTTGGCGAAGGCTTTGCGGATGGGGTCCAGGAGCCCGGTGTAGGTGGCGGGGTTGGAGCGGCGTGAGCCGCGGATGGGTGCTTGGTCGATGGCCAGGACGTCGTCGCGTCCGGCCAGGGATCCGTGGATGAGGGAGGTCTTGCCGGAGCCTGCGACGCCGGTGACGACGGTCAGGACGCCCAGGGGGATGTCGGTGTCGACGTTCTTGAGGTTGTGGGTGGTGGCGCCGCGGATGGGCAGGGTGCCGGTGGGGGTGCGCACGGTGGGTTTGGGTGTGGTGCGGTCGGCGAGGTGGCGGCCGGTGGTGGTGGGGGCTGTGCGCAGTTGTTCGACGGTGCCTTGGAAGGTGATGTGTCCGCCGTTGGTGCCTGCTCCGGGGCCGAGGTCGACGACGTGGTCGGCGATGGCGATGGTGTCGGGTTCGTGTTCGACGACCAGGACGGTGTTGCCTTTGTCGCGAAGGCGCAGCAGGAGGTCGTTCATCTGTTGGATGTCGTGGGGGTGCAGGCCCGCGGTGGGTTCGTCGAAGACGTAGGTGACGTCGGTGAGGGAGGAGCCCAGGTGGCGGATGAGTTTGGTGCGTTGGGCCTCGCCACCGGAGAGGGTGCCCGCGGGGCGGTCCAGGGAGAGGTAGCCCAGGCCGATCTCGACGAAGGAGTCCAGGGTGTGGGCCAGGGTGGTGAGCAGGGGCGTGACGGTGGGTTCGTTCAGGTCACGGACCCAGTGGGCGAGGTCGCTGATCTGCATGGCGCACAGGTCGGCGATGCCTGCGCCGTTGATCTTGGCGGAGCGGGCGGTGGGGTTGAGGCGGGTGCCCTGGCATTGGGGGCAGTCGGTGAAGGTGACGGCGGTGTCGACGAAGGCGCGGATGTGGGGTTGCATCGCTTCGCGGTCCTTGGCCAGGAAGGTTTTGCGGAGTTTGGGCAGGAGGCCTTCGTAGGTGAGGTTGACGCCTTCGACCTTGACCTTGACGGGTTCGTGGTGCAGGAGGTTGTGGAGTTCTGTGGGGGTGTAGTCGCGGATGGGTTTGTCGGCGTCTACGAGTCCGGAGGCGGCGTAGAGGCGGGTGGTCCACAGGTTGTCGGATTTGTATCCGGGGATGGTGAAGGCGCCTTGGTTGATGGATTTGGTGTCGTCGTAGAGGTGGGTGAGGTCGAAGTCGGTGATCTTGCCGCGGCCTTCGCAGTGGGGGCACATGCCGCCTTGGCGGCTGAAGTTGACCTTGGTGGCTTTGGCTTGTCCGCGTTCGACGGTGATGGCGCCGCCGGCGCGGACGGTGGGGACGTTGAAGGAGAAGGCGTTGGGTGCGCCGATGTGGGGTTGGGCGATGCGGCTGTAGAGGATGCGCAGGAGGGCATTGGTGTCGGTGGTGGTGCCGACGGTGGAGCGGGGGTCGGAGCCCAGGCGTTCTTGGTCGATGATGATGGCGGTGGTGAGGCCGTGGAGGAGGTCGACGTCGGGGCGGGGGAGGGTGGGCATGAAGCCTTGGAGGAAGGCGCTGTAGGTTTCGTCGATCAGGCGGCGTGATTCGGCGGCGATGGTGTCGAAGACCAGGGAACTCTTGCCGGATCCGGAGACGCCGGTGAAGACGGTGAGTCGGCGTTTGGGCAGGGTGAGGTCGACGTTGTGGAGGTTGTTGGCGCGGGCGCCGTGGATGTCGATGGTGGGGTGGTCGTCGGCGGGGTGGGTGGTGTTCATGTGTGCTCCCGGTGTGTGCCTGTGCTGGTCAGGCTATGCCGGGGGTGGGGGTGAGGCTTCTTTGTTCGTGATGGGTGTCGGGTGGGTTTTGGGTATGGGTGTGGCCCCGGTCGGGGTGGTGGCCGGGGTGTGAGGGTGGGGGTGTCAGCGTAGGTGGGAGCGGCGCATTTTGCCTGAGGCGGTGCGGGGGAGTTCGTTGACGAAGTCGATTTTGTGGGGTGTGGCGTGGGGGGCGAAGTGGGTGGCGACCCAGTCGCGTAGTTCGTCGGCGAGTTCGGGGGTGGGGTGGGTGTGGGGTCGCAGGACGATGCGGGCACCGACGAGGTGTCCGGCGATGTCGTCGGGGATGGCGTAGACGCCGACTTCGTCCACGGCCGGGTGGGTGGTCAGGACGGCTTCGACTTCGGTGGGGCCGATGCGGTAGCTGCGGGTGATGATGGCGCCGTCGTCGCGGGTGTTGAAGTGGAGGTTGCCTTGGCGGTCGATGATGCCGGTGTCGCCGGTGAGGTGGTGGGTGTGCTCGGGGTTGTGGCGGATGTCGATGGTGTTGTCGTAGCCGTGGTAGCCCTCGAACCAGTCCAGGGGGCTGGTGGGGTGGTGGATGGCGATGCGTCCGAAGACGCCGGCGGGTGCGGGTTGGTCGTCGATGGGGTCCAGGACGTGGATGTTCCAGCCGGGTAGGGCGGGTCCGATGGCGCCTGGGGGTAGGTGGTGGGTGTGTTCGGGTAGTTCGGGGTCGTTGGGGATGCCGGCGCACCAGCCGAGTTCGGTTTGTCCGTAGTGGTCGCGGATGGGGACGCCGAAGAGGTCGGTGGCCCAGTCGATGACGTCGGGGGCGAGGGGTTCGCCGGCGCTGGCCAGGTTTTGGACGATGATCTCGGGTGGCAGGGTTTTGGTGGCTGCGCGCAGGGTGCGGTAGGTGGTGGGGTCTGAGGCGAAGTTGGTGACTTGGTGTAGGCCGAGGACGTCGAGGGTGAGTTCGGGGTCGAAGAAGCCTGCTCGTAGGGCCAGGGAGTTGTGGCCGGCGAGTAGGGGTGAGATGAGGCCGTGGTAGAGGCCGTAGGCGGAGCCGGGGTCGGCGGTGTTCCAGTAGGTGTCGTGGTCGGTGAGGCCGAGTCCGTGGTGGTGGTAGGCGTGCATGGCGGCCAGGGCGCGGACGGGGACGCGGGCGCCGCGGGGTGGGCCGATGAGGTTGGAGACGTAGAGCAGGGCCAGGGTGGTGTCGGCGGTGGTGGTGGGTGGGGGTGGTGTGGGGTTGGGGTGGGTGGTGAGGGTGGTGAGGGTGTGGTCGCCGGGGCGTAGGGGGTGGGTGCCGGTGGTGGCGATGTGCCAGGTGGGGGGTGTGGGGTGGTGGGGGCCGGGGTCGAGTTTGGTGCGGTATTCGTCTTGGCAGATGACCAGGTGGGCGCCTGAGTCGGTGAGGCGTTGGGTGATGGCGTGGGGGGCCAGGGAGGACAGGAGGGGGACCAGGACCGCTCCTAGGCGCCAGGTGGCCAGGGCGGTGATGGTCAGGTCGATGCCTTTGGGCATGAGGGTGGCGATGCGGTCGCCGGGGTTGATGTCGAGGGTGGCCAGGCCGGCGGCCAGGGCGGTGGAGCGTTGGTGGAGTTCGCCGAAGGTGAGGGTGGTGGCCTCCAGGGTGGGGCCGATTTCGGTGGTGGCGGTGGTGTGGGGGTTGTGGCGTTCGCAGAGGAGGTGGGCCACCGACGTGGTGGGGGTGTGGTAGGTGGCGATCCAGTCGCGTAGGAGTTGCGCCGGGTCCGACATCGGTGGTGTTCCTTGTTCTTCGGGTGGTGGGTGGTGTTTCAACACTATGTGCATCTGTGGGTCGCGTCTCACTGGTGGGTGGGTGCAGGATGTGGTCATGGACAGTGCTCTTGTGGTGGAACGTTTCGGTTTGGGTGAGGATGTTCGGGGGTGGTTGGCGCAGGCTGAGGCGTTGCCGGGTGCGGGGTTGAGTGTGCCGGTGGGTGCTGGGGCGGAGCGGGTGTGGGAGTTGTTCGCTTTGGCCGAGGCCGATCGTGTGGAGGTGGCGGACCTGTGGCCGGGTGAGGGTGATGGCGGTTGGCCGCCGGAGTTGTGGTACTTGGTGGATTTGATGTGTCGGCGATTGTGGGCCGATCGGGATCTGCCGATGGGGGAGTGGCGTCCTTGGCCGAAGTTGGTGGAGGTGGAGGACGCGCGGGTGCGGATGGCGTCGCTGGTGGCGTTCGCCGCGATGGTGCCCGAGCAGTTCGCCCGGCATGCCTCGTTGGGGATCGAGGAGTCGGTGACGGTGGCGACGTTGGCGGATGTGGGTGTGCAGGTGGCCCGGTCGCGGTGGTTGTTCGGGCGTTTGAGTGTGGAGACGGCGGCGTGGGTGGCGGCGCAGTTCCGGGGTCGGTTGTATTGGGTGGGCGGGTTGCAGTTGGAGCCGGCTCGTTTGGGTGATCAGGGGCCGGTGACGTGGTATTCGCCGCAGGAGGCGGCGGGGTCGGGTCCGGGGATGGGTGTGGGCGATCCGGTGTTGCGGTTGCACATCCCCACGGGTGGGTTGGATCCGGTTTCGGTGGATGGGGCGTTGGCGCGTGCGCGTGGGTTCGCTCGGGAGCATTTGGGGATGGATCCGGTGGTGGCCACGTGTACGTCGTGGTTGTTGGATCCTTATTGGGGTGAGGTGTTGGGGGAGGGGTCCAACATCGTGCGGTTCCAGCGCAGGTTCACGTTGGTGGGTGAGGGGTCTCCGGGTGAGGGGGATGTGTTCCGGTTCGTGTTCGGGATGGCGCGGGTGGATGTGGGGGCGGCGCCGCGGCGGACCCGGTTGGATCGGGCGGTGGTGGAGCGGTTGGAGTCGGGTGAGGGTTTGAGGGTGTGCACGGGCTGGTTGCCGTTGCCGTGAGGTGTGTGGTGTGGGGGTCGCCTGGTGTGGGTGGCCCCCTTTTTTCTTTGTGCTTGGGGGTTGTGGGTCGGGGCATTTGGCCGCCGCCAATGATGGGAGCCCTGGGCGGGTGGTCGGTTCCCTGGTGGGGTTCTTCGACTCGGGTGCGGGGTGGGTCCTGTGGGGTGTGGTCCTTAGGGATGTTGGATGTGGCCGTCTCGGTGGGAGGGCTGTGTGGCGGAAGGTGGGGGCTTTGTTGTGCGCGGAGGGGTTCGTCCGGGTGTTGTCCACCGGTACCTCCGATGCCGAGGGCGCTGACGGGAGGATGCTGCCGGAGCTGGGCGTGCTGGAGCTTTCGGAGCGAGTGGTCGGGCCGGGGCGGGCGTTGTTGTCGGGTCGGGTGATGGGGTTTGGGCGCCGAGGTGGGTGTGTGTCGGTGGTCGTGGGGAGGCCCGCGACCATTCAACTTGACATAATGTGCATTATCGGCGTTTTGGGGAGGCCTGTGGGGAAGGGGTTCTTGTGTCTGTGTGGGTGTGAGGGAACGCGGCGTGGGCCGGCTGTGCGTCCGTCGAGGTGGGTCTTGTGGCGGGCTGGTGTGTGGTGCTGAGCGCGGTGGGTCGTCCACGGGTCGGCGAGCTCGGGCCGGCGTCGAGGGGTGTTGTCGGGTGATCGTCGATTCGGGGGCGTCGTGTGTGCCTGATGGTCGAGCGTGATGCCCCGAGTTCGAGCTTGGCGCACGTGTGGGTGTTCGGGCAAGTCGTTGGTCTGTGGCCTGTGGACGACGGCGTTGTCCGGTGTGTGGGTCGCGCAAGGGTCGTCGGCGGCTTGCGTCCTGATGCTCACCCGGAGTGGCCTGGGTGTTCGTGCGCTGCGGCCCCGACCGCACCCTCGCCGGCACGGGTGAGCGCTCGGGGCCGTGGGTCTCCCCGTTCGTGGCTTGGGCCGGTGGTGGGTGGTTCCGGGTGACCACTCTCGCTGGGCGATATCTCCATGTTTCATGCATAAACGGTGTTATGCATCATTTTGAGGTGTTTTGGCGACACATGACCGTTTTAGCGTGCGAGTGACGAAGGGGCATAGCAGGCACTGCACGCCCCCTCTTGCCTTGTGGTCGGGCAGGCGCCGGCGCCACTCCCCTCTACTCCCCATGCCTTCGAACAGATGTGCGCCTGGCTGATGGGGGCCGGCCTCCTCGCGTAGGCACGAACCATCGCCCCTTCTCCCCCGCCTCGGCGGCCCAAGAGCCGGCATCCGCCCGTATTTCGACTGAATGCGCAGGGCCGGTCGGGTGAATACACGCCCCCGCTCCCCCGGCGCCGGCGCTCACAACCCCAGGGCGGCACGCACCTGAGGGTGTTCGAACGTACGTACACACCAGGCGAAGTGGCCGTCCTCGCCCCGCTCCGAATAGGCGTTGGCGCCCGCCAGCCCATAGGCGGCCCGATACACCAGCGCGCGCTCGCGCTCGATGCCCGACTCCCCCACCCATCGGGCCAACAGGGTCTGGTCGAACTCGCGGGCTCGGGGCCCGTACATGTCGTAGAACCCGGCGGCGGTGGCGGTGTCGAACAGCGGATCGCCCGCCGTGGTGTGAAAACCCCAGTCCAGTACCGCGGTGGGCTCGCCTTGGGGGGTGGCCAGGATGTTGGGCGGGCACAGGTCGCCGTGCACGATGCGCGCGGGTGGGTCGGGGATGCGGTGCAGGCGTTGGGTCAGTGCGCCCAGCAGGGTGTCCAGGTCGGGAAGGGCGGCGCGCAGGGAGGGGGCGAAGCGCCTGGTGCGGCGTTGGACCAGGGCGGCCAGGGCCTGGCCCCACATGGTGTGGCCCTCCCAGAGGGGGCGGGTCTCGTCCAGGACCGGTAGGGCTCGGGTGGCGGCTCCGGCGTGTGTGCGGGCCAGGGCGGCCAGGACGTCGGTGAAGGTGTTCTGGGCTTGGGCGTGGGTGAGGGTGCCTTGGGTGAGCAGGGTGTCCAGGGCGGTTCCTCTCAGGTGGGGTTCGATGGTGATGGTGGTGTCGTGGTGGTGGCGGATGTGGAGGATGCGGGGGGTGGCGAAGGGTGGGTGTTGGGCGGCGAGTTCGTCGTAGAAGGCTTGGAGGGGCAGCAGGTCGGTGCTGGTGCGGGTGTGCCAGGCCTTGGCGATGAGGTCGTCGCCCAGGGGGCCCGGGCCCAGGTGGTGGACGGTGCCTTCCATGCCTTGGCCGAGGGGGCGGGTGTGGTGGTGGCCCCATTGGGCGTAGGTGGTCTTTGTGGTCATGGTGGGGATCAGGTTAGTTCCTGTGTTCGGGGGCCGTGGGTGTGCGCCGCTCCCCCGGTATGGAAGGGGATCGGGGGCCCTCGCCGTTCGGGGTGGGTGGTGCGCGCACACCGGTGCCGAAGCGGGCAGGATGTGGGGTATGAGTGGCGATGCTGTGTTGGTGGAGCAGGCGATCGAGCGGTATTTGGTGGCGCGGCGGGCCGCCAAGCCCTCGCCGCACACGGTGGCGGCCTACCGGCGGGATCTGGTGGCGGTGTCGGGGTGTGCGGCGCGGGTGTTGGGGTGTGGTGTCGATGGGGTGGTGTTGGGGTCGTTGACCTCGCAGGTGTTGCGGGAGGCGTTCGCGGATTTCGCCGAGGAGCGGGCGGCTTCGAGTGTGTTGCGGGCGTGGTCGACGTGGAACGGGTTCTTTTCGTTCTGGGTGGCCGAGCAGGTGGTGGCGGGTAATCCGATGTCGGCGGTGCCGCGGCCGCGGGTGCGTCCTTCGACTCCCAAGCCGTTGATGGGTGAGGACACCCCGGAGCGGTTGTTGGAGGCGTTGGCGCGGGGTGCGCGTCGGGCGCGGGATCCGTGGCCGGAGCGGGATCTGGCGGTGTTGGCGTTGGCGTTGTTGACGGGGATGCGGTCGGCGGAGATGTTGTCGCTTCGGGTGGAGTCGTTGGGTGGGCGCCCTGGGGAGCGGCGGATTCGGGTGGTGGGCAAGGGGGGTGGGGAGCGGGTGTTGCCGATCGAGGTGCCGTTGGAGGCGTTGTTGGAGGCGTATTTGGTTTCGCGGCGGGCGAGGTTCGATGGTCCGGTGCGGGGGTCGGACGCGTTGTTGGTGGACAACCGGGGTCAGGGGTTGCGTCGGGGTGGGTTGCAGTACTTGGTGAAGCAGTGTTATCGGCATGCGGGTGTGCATGATCGGGTGGCGCGGGGGACGTTGGTGCACGCGTTGCGGCACACGTTCGCTACGAGGTTGGCCGAGGACGGGGCCTCGGTCACCGAGATCATGCATTTGTTGGGGCATGCGTCGGTGACGTCGTCGCAGGCCTATATCGAGGTGACGTCCAGGGCCCAGCGGGAGGCCGCCGGGTCCAATCGCACCTATGGGGTGTTGCGGAGGTTGGCTCAGGAGGGGGCTTGAGGGGGTGGCGTGGTGGCTACTCTGTTGGGCGTGAACGAGTCGAGTTTTGTTGTGTCCAGTGTGAACGTGAACGGGTTGCGTGCGGCCTCCAGGAAGGATCCTGGGTTCGTGTCGTGGTTGGGGGCCACGGAGGCGGACGTGGTGTGTTTGCAGGAGACGCGTGCCGAGGCCGATCAGTTGCCGGCTCATGTGGTGGAGCCGGATGGGTGGCATGTGGTGTTGTGTCCTGCGGTGGCCAAGGGTCGTGCGGGGGTGGCGATCTATTCGCGGGTGGTGCCCGATGCGGTGCGGGTGGGTTTTCCGGGCACGGAGTTCGAGGACGCGGGCCGGTATGTGGAGGCTGATTTCGGTTCGGTGACGGTGGCGAGTTTGTATCTGCCCTCGGGTGAGGTGGGTACGCCGCGTCAGGAGGAGAAGGAGCGTTTCATGGAGATGTTCCTGCCCTTTTTGGTGGAGCGGCGGGCGGAGGTCGAGGCGTCGGGGCGTGGGTTGGTGGTGTGCGGGGATTGGAATATCGCGCACACTGAGGCGGATTTGAAGAATTGGCGGGGGAATCGGAAGAATTCTGGGTTCTTGCCGCAGGAGCGTGCTTGGTTGTCGCGGGTTTTCGATGAGGCGGGGTATGTGGACGTTGTGCGTTCGTTCTTCCCTGACCAGGAGGGCCCGTATTCGTGGTGGTCGTATCGGGGTCGGGCCTTTGACAATGACACCGGGTGGCGGATCGATCTTCAGGTGGCCACGCCGGGTTTGGCGGGTGGGGCACGTGAGGGTGTGGTGGAGCGTTATCCCTCGCGTGAGGAGCGTTGGTCCGATCACGCGCCGGTGACGGTGCGTTACGCGGTACGGGGATGAAGGGGGGTTCGGTGATGGGTGTGCCGATCGTGTTGGTGCACGGGTTGCGGTTGTCGTCGAGTATGTGGCGGCCGCAGTTGGAGTTGTTGCGTGCGCAAGGGCGCACGGTGGTGGCACCGGATCTGCCCGGGCACGGGTCGCGGCGGGGTGAGGAGTTCTCGCTGGGGCGTGCGGTGGACACCGTTTCGGAGGCCATCGATGAGGTGGGTGGTGGTGCCTTGTTGGTGGGTTTGAGTTTGGGTGGGTTCGTTTCGATCGCCACGGCGGGGGTGCTGGGGCCGGGTCGGGTGGCGGGGTTGGTGGCGGCCAGTTGCACGGCCAAGCCGGCGCAGTCGCTTGCGCAGGTGTATCGGATTCCGGCGGCGTTGATGGATCGGTTGCCCGATAAGGGGGCCACGCTCAATGAGCGTTTTCATCGGTTGACGTTGCGTGATGGTGCGGTCGATGCGGTGTTGGATGGTGGGTTGGCGGTGGAGGCGGCCACGGCGGTGATCGATGAGATCTCTGATATGGACGCGATCGCGGCGTTGCGTGCTTATGAGGGTCCGGTGTGGTTGATCAATGGGGCGCGTGATCATTTCCGGATCCATGAGAAGCAGTTCTTTGATGCTTGTGGTGATGGGCGGTTGGTGAACGTTCCGCGGGCCGGTCACATGGTGAGTTTGGATCAGCCGGTGAATTTCTCGCGGATCGTGGGAGATGCGGCCGATGTGGTCTCGGTCGGGCAGGGGCGTTCGGTGGTGGAGGCGGGCACCGAGGAGCGTGCTCGGGCGCAGGCCGAGCAGGAGCGCGCGGAGCTGGAGTCCGACGGGATGTGAGGTGTGGGGGCGCGGGGGTGCGGGGGTGTGGGCCCGGGTGGGTCCACTCCCCCGTTCTTTTGTGTGTTCAGGTGCGGTGGGCGGGGTCGTCGTTGGAGGTGCGTTGGCGTGGTGGGCTGAACAGGGCCGCGGGCCTTGGGCGCTCGGGTAGGCGGAAGAAGATCATGGGGTTGTGGGTGGACTCGTGTACGGGGGTGTGCAGGTCGAGTTCGTCTTTGAGGTCGCTCAGGGCCCGGTGGTGGTGGGGTGCGCGGGCGGCCGAGGCGGTGAAGTAGTCGGTGGTGTTGTCGGCGAGCCATTTGAGGACGACGGCGCCTTCGGTGAAGGGCAGGGCGTAGCGCTGGTGGAAGACGTCGTGGACGCTGATGGGGATGTGGGCGGGCAGGGTGGGCAGTAGGTGGTGGATGTACCAGCGGGCGAACCAGCCGTTGTGTGCGGCGTCCAGGAACAGGTAGTCGGTGCGGGCGGGCATGTGGGTGATCTTGGCGCGTACGTCGCCTTGGGTGAAGGTCCAGCGGTCTTGGGTCAGGTCTTGGGGTACGTGGCGGGTGGCGTGGTCGACGATGTCGAAGGAGTGCAGGTGCCCGGTGCCGTTGTCGCGTAGGGCGGACAGGATCCAGGTGGTGGACCAGCCGTAGTAGGTGCCGATCTCTACGACGTTGGCGGGGCGGTGGTGGCGTAGGAGCAGGTAGGTGATCTCTGCTTCGAGGTCGTCGAGTTGGGGGGTCATGGTGGGGTCGGCCTGTTGGTGGTGGCGGCGCAGTTGGTCGCGTACGCGGGCCAGGTCGTGGTGGTGTGTTCGGTACAGGTGGGTGATGAGGTCGAGGTCGATGGCCGCTGGTGTGGTCATGGTGGTCTCCCCCGGTGATGTGCTGCCCTTTTGAGTGCCGAACGTAGCAGTGTTGTTACTTTCTGTTGGTGGTGGTGTGGGGTGTGTCGTGTTCTCAGGTGGGTCGGGCGGGTTGGATGAGGCCGGAGTCGTAGGCGGCGATGACGGCTTGGGCGCGGTCGCGTACGCCGAGTTCGGTCAGGGTGTTGGACACGTGGGTTTTGATGGTTTGTAGGCCCAGGTACGGGTGTGCGGCGATTTCGGTGTTGGTGAGGCCTTGTGCGATGAGGGTGAGGGTCGAAGCGGCGCGGTGAGGTGGCCCATGGTGGGGATGGTTGCACAGGGGGCGGGTGTGCGCCTCCCTCTTGGGGGTGATGGCGGGGGGAGACGGGATCGTGGTGGTGGGTTCGTTGGTCGTTGGGCGCGGGGTTTGGGGGAAGGGTGGTGATCCTTTCGTCCTATGGTGGGGCGTGTGAGAGGCAGTGAGAGATCGTCGCGAGAGACGACACAGGACGAGGACGGGTCGGGGCTGGCGCATTCGCTTCGCCGCCGGCACATGGCTTTGATCGCGATCGGCGGTTCGGTGGGGGCCGGGCTGTTCATCGGTTCGGGTGCGGTGATCCAGACCGCGGGTCCGGCGGCGATCTTGTCCTATGCGTTGGCCGGGGCTTTGGTGTTCTTGACCTTGCGCGCGTTGGGCGAGATGGTCGTGGCGGTGCCGGCGGGTGGGTCTTTTTCCGACTATGCGCGGTTGGCGTTCGGTCCGCGGGCGGGGTTCACCATCGGGTGGGTGTACTGGTGGATGTACGCGGTGTTGGTGGCCGCGGAGTCGGTGGCCGGTGCCACGATCCTTGGGCAATGGGTGGATGTGCCCGGTTGGGCGTTGGCGCTGGTGGTGTTGTTGGCCATGACGGTGGCCAACCTGATCTCGGTGAAGGTGTTCGCTGAGACCGAGTCGTTGTTCTCGCTGGTCAAGGTCGCCACGATTGTGGCGTTCTTGTTGGTGGGCGGGTTGTACGCGTTGGGGTTGTGGAGTGGCTCGGGTGGGTCGTCGGTGGCCAACCTGTGGCAGATCGGTGGGTTCGCTCCCAATGGGTGGGTCGCGGTTCTGGGTGCCACGGTGGTGGTGTTGTTCGCCTTTGGTGGGGTGGAGATCATCACGGTGGCGGCCGGGGAGAGTGATGAGCCCGAGCGTGGGGTGGCCTCGGCGATCACCAATGTGCTCTGGCGGATCGGTCTGTTCTATGTGGCCTCCATCGTGGTGGTGGTGATGGTGGTGCCGTGGAATTCCACGGAGTTGGACCGTAGTCCGTTCGTGGTGGTCATGGAGACCGTGGGTGTTCCGGGTGCGGCGTTGATCATGGAGGTCGTGGTGCTGATCGCGGTGTTGAGTGTGCTCAACGCGGCGATGTACACCTCTTCGCGGATGTTGTTCACGCTCACTCGTCAGGGGGACGCGCCGCGTGTGTTGCGTGGCACCAATCGGCGTGGGGTTCCGGTGCGGGCGATTCTGTTGGGCACCGTGGTGGGGTATGCGGCGGTGGTGGCCGACTATTTGTTCCCGGGTCGGGTGTTCGGGTTCTTGGTGGCCTCCATCGGGGCGATCCTGTTGGTGTTGTTCTTGGTGATCTGTGCTTCGCAGTTGGTGTTGGGTGCTCGGGTGCGTCGTAACGCTCCTGAGCGGTTGACGTTGCGGATGTGGGGTTTTCCGTATCTGACGTGGGCGACGTTGTTGGGGTTGGGGGCGGTCTTCGTGTCCATGGCGGCGTTGCCCGAGCACCGTCAGGCGTTGTGGGCGTCGGTGGGTGCGGTCGTGGTCGCGGTGTTGGTGTATGAGGTGCGTCGTCGGTTGGGTCCTGAGCCCAGTCGTCGGGTGTTGGGTGTGCCGGGTCGGGCGAGGCCGGAGGAGTTGGACGCGCTCGTGGGTCCGGGTTCGGTGTCTCGTGCGGGGTCCGGTTCGAGCGGGGGTGAGTCCTCTGAGTCGGAGTGATCGCGCTCACGGTGGGTGATTGTTCGGTTGTGGTGGCGTTCTGCCCTTGGGGGTGGGACGCCACCGTTGTTGTGGGGCCAGGGGTGTGGGGGTGTCGTCGCTGGTGAGGGGTCTTTGACGGCGGGGTGGGTGGTTTGTCCGGGTGGGGGGCGAGGGTGCCTTGGTCGGTTTTTGTCGCTATCGTGCTGCCAACCCCTGAGAGGAGCACCCCCGTGCGACATTTCGTCGGCTTCCTGTCGGGCCTTATTTTGGGCCCGGTCCTGCTGCTGGTGTGCGGCTGGGCCTTCGCGCATCTGCGGGGCCTGTACGCCGCCGACCTGAGTGTGCTGTCGGGCACCGGACCGGTCGCTCTGGCCGGGTTGGTGGGCGTGGGGCTCCTGCTGGCCCTGGTGGCCGTGCCCCCGCGTTTGACCCCGATGTTGCCCTTCGGTGCGGCCCTGGTGTTGGCCGGGTTGAGCGTGCTCTCCCTGGTGCGCCCGCACCTGGTGGAGCGTTTGCCCGTGGTTCCGGGCAGTGAGGGCGCCTTGGCGCTGCTGCCCTTGGGCGTGTTCGTCCCCTTGGCGCTGGTGTTGTTCGCCCCGTTGTTCGTGGGCGGTCGCTGGGTGCGCTCGGATGAGGACGGTCTCAGCAAGGAGGAGTACTTCGAGGGGCTCTATGAGGACGGTGAGGGTCGCTCCGATCGGCGCAGTGCGCTGCGTTCGGAGCCGGTCGCGGCCGTGCATGAGCCTCGGCACCGCCTGGAGGACGACTGAGAGGAGTCCTGGCCCCCGCCCCACGATTCTTGCGGCCCTCGCATCCGATCTTCTCGGGTGCGGGGGCCGCGGGTCCTCTCAGCGCCAGGTGGGTCCCCACCCCTTGGAGTGGGAGACTCCGGGCGGTAGTGGTGGCAGGTCCGGTCCGGTGGTGGGGCGCTGGGGCTCGGGCGCGGGCCGGGGCGCCTCGGGTTCGGGTTCGGGGTCTGCTTCGACGTCGGTCGGGGCCGGCTCGGGGTCTTGGCCCGCTCGCTCGTCCTGGTCGGCCTGCACGTCCTGGGGCTCGGGCGTGGGCGTGTCGGTGACCTGGGGTGGGGGCACGAAGCCGCGCACCCGACCGGCGGATTCGGTGTCGGGTTCCAGCACGAGTGGTTGGGGCAGGGGTGGTTCACCCTGATCAGGGGTGTGTGAGGGCAGGGTCTCGGCCGGGGCGACGCGCTTCCACCACAGGAGTGCCTCCTCGGGCTCCAGTTCGGAGTCCACTTCCAGCCAGCCGCTCACCTGGGGGTGGCGACGTTCGGCGTTCCAGGAGCGGGGGTAGGGCTGTTCGTCCAAGATGATGACGTGTTCGCCGTCGATCCTGGGGATCTCCGCGGGTAGGCCCTCGTTCCACACCCAGGAGCCGTCGTGGGCCACCAGGTTCCACCAGCCCCACACGGTTTGGGCTTGGGGGTCGGTCTCCGCGGAGCGGTAGGCGGCGGCCCAGCGCGGGTCGGGGGGTGTTCCCGCCAGGCCTTGGGCGTTGGGGCCGATGAGGGCGGCGGCGAGCAGGGTGTGGAGTTGGAAGTTGTCGCCGATGCCGTCGAAGAGGACACGGAAGGCCCGGTGTGAGGCGCGGTCCATGATCAGGGCGGAGGTGGCCTCTGCCATGCGCAGCAGGGTGCGCACCTCGTCGAATTCGTAGAGTTGGTCGCTGAGCTGGTTGGTGATGGCCACCAGTTGGACGTGCAGGATGGGGTCGCGGCGCAGGTGGGAGCGTACCTCGGGGTGGCTGAGCATGGTTTTGCCGGCCAGGCCCAGGCGGCGGCTGGTCCACCAGCACATGGTGGCGGCGGGGGCGTCGTTGCCCAGGTGTGCGGCCACGCGTGCTTCGGCGTCGGCGGTGACGTGGTCGGGGTCGGGTGGGGTGCCGCCGCCGGTGCGGTCCCAGGCGTCCAGGAAGGCGACGGCGCCGTTGCCCATGGTGCGCAGTAGGTGGAGGATTTCGATGCCGGCGGGGCCGGGGTCGGTGTCCATTTCGACCAGGGCGCCGGCGACGACGGCCAGGTCGGCCAGGACTCCGGGGGCGGCGTGTTCGCCGGCGAGCAGGGGGGTGAGGGCTTCCAGGGCCAGTTCCCGTTCGGAGGCGGGGATTTGGGAGGCCAGGAGGTAGACCTTGTGGACGGCCGGTGGGAAGCGGTGGGGGTCTGTGGCGACGGATGCGTCGATCAGTTCTTGGAATGCGGTGCGAAACTCGTCGACCATGGCTACGTCCCCTTTCTCACGCAACCAACCTAATGTTTCATCAGGGAAGGATCGCACGTTAACGGGCTATTTCGGGTGTTATTGGTGGGTTTGTTGGTGATTCGAGATGGGGTCCTCACAGCCCCAGTCGGGTGACGGCGTTGTCGTCCAGGGGGTTGGCGGTGCGGATGTAGTCGTGCACCGTGGCCGGGTTGGTCCATCTGCCCTGGCGCATGATCTCGCGGTCGGCGGCCCCGCTCAGGGCGGCCTGGGTGGCGAACCCGGCGCGCAGGGAGTGCCCACCGAAGTCGTCCGGATCCAGTCCGGCGCGCTGGGCGTAGCGTTTGACCAGGTCGCCCACGGCGCGTGGGGACATGGAGCGCTCACCGATACGGCCGTGGCGGTCCACCGAGGGCAGCAGCGGGCGACCGGTGCCATCGGCCAGGTCCAGTTTTTCGAGGGTGGTGCAGCTGTGGGCGGTGGGCTCGGGTGCGCCTTGTAGCCCTTGCAGGTGGGAGCGAAGGGCGTGGGCGCCGTGGGTGGCGTGCACGCGCACCAGGTGTGACCAGTCGGTCAGCGCGCATACGCAGCAGGTGGTGCGGCGCCGCCCTTGGGGTAGGGCCACCTGTTGGTGTTTGCGTCCCTCTTGGTCGGTCTTGGTGGTGTGCAGGGCCACCACCACGGTGGGGGCGCCGGTGGTGGGGTCGGTGGCCAGGGTGAGGTCGTCGAAGGTGAGCGCGGCCAGTTCGGAGCGGCGCAGTGCTCCGGCGAACCCGGTCAGGAGCAGTAGGGCGTCGCGGCGTCGGGCCACTCCCCCGGGGTGGCCTTCGGCCGGGCGTGCGGCCAGTAGCCCTTCCAGGGTGGACAGGATGACGGGGGCCTTGCGGCGCGGGCGCCTTTTGCGGGTGCGGCGGATGCCGCGCAGGGTCATGCGTACGACTTCGGCGCGGGTGGGTGAGTCCAGGCCGTGGGCGCCGTGGACGGCGGCGATGGCCGCGGCTCGTCGCTCCAGGGTGGAGGGGGCCAGGGCCCAGTCGGTGTCGTCGGGGGTGCGGGCGCGGGCGCACACGGCCAGGTAGACGGCCACGTCGGTGGGGTCGGCGGGCAGGGAGGTGCGGCCCTCGGCCAGGCACCAGGCGCAAAAGGAGGTCCAGTCGGCGCGGTAGGCGCGCAGGGTGGCCGGGGATTGGGCGCCGGCCAGGAAGGTGCCCAGCAGGTGGGCCTGGTCGGCGTCGAAGCGTTCGCGTACGCGTTCCAGGGCGCGGGTGTCCACGAGTACGCCGTGGTCGTGGTGGCGCAGGCGGCTGCGTACGGTGACGGGGAGTGCGCCGTCGGTGTCGATGGTGGGTGCTTGGGTGGTGTCCACGTGTTCCATTGTGGCCGGTGGTGGTTCGGGGTCGTGTCAGGCGTGGCCGGGTGGGAGGGGTTTCAGCCGAACAGGTGGGCGCTCAGGGCGTCCCAGATCTCGGTGGGCGGGGAGACCAGGAACAGCAGGGTCAGGGATAGGGCCAGGGCCACGGCGAAGCACAGGGCGGCCATCTTGCGGCGCGTGAGC
The DNA here is from genome assembly GCF_040635885.1 of Nocardiopsis sp. NPDC006832. Taxonomy (NCBI): domain Bacteria; kingdom Bacillati; phylum Actinomycetota; class Actinomycetes; order Streptosporangiales; family Nocardiopsidaceae; genus Nocardiopsis; species Nocardiopsis sp. NPDC006832. The sequence continues at coordinate 128,072 of NZ_JBEYLC010000004.1, forward strand.
AGGGCCAGGGTGGTGCCCAGTGCGGGTATCCCCCAGGCCATGATCAGTAGCCATACCAGGGCGTTGCCCATGGCGCGCACGGCTTGGCGTTGTTGTTCGGCCATCAGTTGGGCGGCCGTTTCGGGGTCGTCCATGCGGGGGTCGCCGGGGGCCGGGTCCGTGCCCAGTCCGGCGAAGAGCAGTCCGGCCAGGGCCAGGGGTGTGCCCAGGGCCCAGGCGATCCACAGGATCACCCACAGGGCGGTGAGGCGCCGGTCGGGTGGGGAGCCCACCACCACGGGGGTGCGTTTGAGGGTGCGTTTTTCGGGTGTGGTGCCCGCGGGGACGCGTCCTTGTTCGGCCTCCCCCGCCGGGGTGGTGGCCGGTTGTTCCTGGGGTTTGCGGCGTTTGCGCTTCTTGGGTGACACGGGCCGGAGCCTACCCGGCCATGCCCAGCAGGTGAACGACCACCACGAACACCACCGGCCAGGCCAGTAGGGCCAGGGACCACAGGGCGGCGCGGCGGTCGCCGGCGACGGTGGCCACGGCGGCGGCCAGGAAGGGCAGGCCGACGGCGGCGCCGAAGGCCAGGGTGAACCATTCGGCGGCCGATCCGGCGTGGGCTTGGGCGTCCAGCCCCATCAGGTATCCCAGGGGGCCAAGGGTCAGGGCGAGCAGGGCCAGGATGGCGATGACGACGCGGATCCCGGTGGGGTGGCGGGTGTTGCGGCCGCCCTCGGGGGCGGAGGGTCGTTCAGACACGGGGGCCGTTCGGCCTTTCGACAAATGCGGGTGGTGGTCCGGGTCAGGGGCGCGCGGCGTCGCGGCCCGCGGGCATACCGGGTACCCGTCACGGGGGTGAGCCGGGGTCGTGGTGTGCCATCTAAAACGTACTCCACCAGGGATGTGTCCGAAACCTGGGAGGGGCGTGTGCCTCACTGGGCCGGCCAGGGTCGGGCGGTGGTGACCAGGCCGGTGAAGGAGGCCAAAAGGCGTAGTTCGTCCACGGTGCGGGGGGTGGTGGTGAGCAGGTCGGGTGAGTGGATGACCAGGGCGAGGAGTTGGGCGCGGGAGAGGGCCACGTTGAGTCGGTTGCGGTCCAGGACGAAGGAGGGGCCGCGGCTGGTCTGGGCGGCGTTGGAGGTGGTCATGGAGCAGATGACGGCTGCTGCCTCTTGGCCTTGGAACTTGTCGACGGTGCCCACGCGTACCCCTTCCAGGGCGGGGTGGTCTTGGCCTGCTCGGGCCAGGGCGCGGCGTAGGGCGCGTACCTGCAGGTTGTAGGGGGCCACGACCAGGATGTCGGTGCCGGTCAGGGGGCGTGGTCCTTGTTCGGGGTCGGTGGTGAGGTGTTCGTGGGTCAGGCGCAGGGCGGCTTGGAGGACCGCGTCGATCTCTTCGGGGCTGTGGGTGGTGCGGCCGGTGTGGGTGATGGGTTGTGAGTACACCCCGGGGTGCAGGGTGCCCAGGGTGCGGGTCGTGGTGGTGGGGTGGGCTTGGAGGCGTCCTTGGTAGGACAGGGCGGAGACGGGGGCGCACACGGCCGGGTGCATGCGCCTGGTCTGGTCCAGGAAGTAGCCCAGGGCGGGGTCGATGATGGCCTGGTCGGCCATCAGGTGTTGCAGGGCCGAGGCGTCGGCGCCGTCGGTGTGCACGCCTTGGACGACCTGGGGTAGTTGTTGTGGGTCGCCCAGTAGGACGAGGTTGTGGGCGGAGGCGGACACGGCCAAGGTGTCGGCCAGGGCGAATTGTCCGGCCTCGTCGATGATGAGTACGTCCAGGGGGTCGGCGATGGTGTCGGCGCCGGACATGCCCCAGGCGGTGCCGCCGATGAGGACGGGTTCGCCCTTGGTGGTGTGTTTGGTGCGCCAGTTGGCCAGGACCTGTTGGCTGGAGGGTTGGTACCAGGGGGCGTCGGGGTCCTTCTTGCCGCCGCGGGGGCGTTTGGCGGCGGCCAGGGTCAGGCCTTGGTCCCGGGCGGCGCGCAGGGCGGCGGACATGACGTTCTCCACGGCTTTGTGGCCGGTGGAGCACACGCCCACGCTGCGTCCTTGTTTGATCAGGTGGGTGATGAGTTGGGCGGCCAGGTAGGTTTTGCCGGCTCCGGGTGGGCCTTGGACGGCCAGGTAGGAGTGGTCCAGGCGGTCCACGGCGCTGATGGCGGCGTCGATGAGGTCGCCGCCGCCGGTGGGTTGTGGCAGGGGGCCCGGGGGGTTCAGGCGTGGGGGGATGCGGCGTAGGGCGTCCAGGCCGGGGTGGGCGGGCCAGGTGGGCAGTTCTTGGGCGGCGGTGTGGGCGACCCCTTCCAGGGCGCCGTCCTTGGGTTTGGGGTCGATGGGCGATCCGGGCAGGGCGGCCACGGGGGCGGCGGAGATGGTGTCCTCGGGTGGGGCGCTCTCCAACAGTTCGAGGGAGTCGGGTTCGGCGGCCAGGACCTTGGCGGGGTGGGTGGTGGCGGCCTGTCCGGGGGCTCCGGGGTGCAGTAGGTGGACGCTGTCGCCGACACCGAAGGGGTTGGGGTGGGCGCGGTCCAGGCGCATGGTCACTTCGCGGCGTGCGGTTTTTTGGCGGCCGGTGGGCTCTTGCCATCCGCCCACGTGGACCTGCCAGGGCACGGCGCAGTTGGTGTCGGTCTCCAGTTCCGGCAGGGGTGCGCTTTGGCGTTGGAAGTGTTCGCGCCAGGGCGGGGAGTTCTCGCGCCGGTAGTAGCCGACCAGGGCGGCCAGGGCGGCGCGGGGGTGGTCGTCCTCGGTGCGCTGGTCGGGGTCTTGGGACACCCCCTCCAGGAGGGGGCCGGTCAGGGCGGCGTGGCGGGCGGCCTTCTCGGCCCTTTTGCGGGCGCGTTCGGCTTCTTCCTCGGTGAGTTCGCTCTGGATCAGGGGGCGGGTGGTGATGCCCTGGTGGGTGCGGTGTTCTTCGAGCCAGTCGCGTAGGCGTGCGGTGGAGTGGCAGTCGTCGCGGTTGTAGGCGGCGATGTCGTCCAGGACCCGTTGTGCGGTGGCGGGGTCGTGTTCTTGGCGGGCGGCGAGGTAGGCGGCGTAGGCGTCGATGCTGGAGGCGGCGGTTTTGACGTCGCCGGAGCGGGTGGTGTCCAGGTAGAGGGGTTCGAGGTACTTGATGGAGTAGGAGCGTTGGGATACGCGCAGGCTCTTGCGGACCACGGTGTACAGGTCGATGAGGCGGTGTTCGCGCAGGAGCCGGTCGACTTCCTCCTCGTGGGTGTTGTACTCGGAGCTGAGGTGTTTGAGGCGGTCCACCTCGTAGGAGGCGTAGTGGTAGATGTGGGCGCCCTGGTCGGCGTCGATACGGGCCAGGGCGAAGTCGACGAAGTCCTGTAGGGCCTTTTTCTCCTGGGCGCGGTCGTGGGCCCAAAAGGCGTGGAAGGTCTCGTTGCCCTGGGGGTCTTCGGTGGTGGCGCCGAAGAGGTATTCCAGGCCTCGTCCGCCCTGGGTGGAGTGGTAGGGGTAGCCCTCCATGTCGAAGAAGAGGTCGCCGGGGGCCGGTGCGGGCAGGGTGGCCAGTCCCTCGGGTGAGAAGACCTCGGCGGTGACGGTGCCCTGGGGGTCGGTGGGTGTGCGGGTGGTGTCCTGGCGTACTTGGAGTAGGGCTTGGGCGCGTAGTTGGTCGAAGGAGCGGCGGGGCAGGGTGGTGGGCCGGTCGTCTTCGGTGGCGGCGGCCAGGGCGTCGATGGTGTTCAGGCCGGCGTCGGTGAGTTTGGTGGCCTGGTCGGTGCGCAGGCCCGCGACCAGGGACAGGTGGCGGGCCACCACGCGTCCTTGGGAGCACCAGGTGTTGTAGCCGCAGCCCTCGCAGGTGGGGCGGGGTTGTCCCCAGGTGGGGGTGGGCAGGGCGGGTTCGGTGGCCAGGTGGTCGAGTAGGCGGGTGGTGATGGTGGTCAGGATGGGGGTGAAGTCGGCGGTGGGCAGGGTGTGGGTGTGTCCGTCGCCGGTGAGCAGGTGCATGTGGTGGGGGGCGGGGCCGTGCAGGTGGGGTACGGCCTGGGCGTAGGCGGCCAGTTGGACGATGGCGGCGGGGCCGGGGCGGCGGGCGAGTTTGGTGTCCCAGGGTTCGTAGGTGCTTTGACCGGTGTGGTCGGGGCGGGGTCGGCCGGTGTTGGTGTCCAGGTCGGAGCGGATGAGGAAGTCGGCGCGTCCGTGGAAGGCGACGCGATCGGTGAGGCGGTGGTGGAAGACGCCCTGGTAGATGACGGGGACGCCGGCGGCCATGGCCTGGGCGGTCTGGTGGGCGGCGCGGGCCAGGTCGTGGTCGTCGGGTTCGGGGTCGGCGATGGTGGTGACCTGGCCGAAGACTTGGCGTAGGCGGTCGAGTTCGGCCTTTTCGTGGGCGTGGCCGTGTTGGGCGATGAGGGCGTCGACGGGTTCGGGTCGGGGTGCGCCGGGCACGTGGGCGGCCAGGGCGCTCTTGAGCGTGGTGCGGTGGTCGCATTCGAGGGTGTCGACCAGGTCGGTGGGTGAGATGACCCATCCGGAGGTGGTGCGGAACAAGGCCCTGCGCTCCCCTTGTGTGTTTCGGTGTTCGTGGTGGTGCGGGATTGTGTCACGTGGGGGTGACGTGTGGGGTTCGCCCGCTGGTGGGGTGGGGTCCCTGGGCGGGAATTGTACGCCGCCGGGGGTGGGTGGGGTGGGTGGTGACATGGATGGGGGCGCCCGGGATGTGGTCCCGGGCGCCCCTTTGGTGTGTGTGGGTGGTGGGTGTTTTAGCCGACGACCTGCCAGGAGACGGTGCCCACTCCGGAGCCGGTGCCGATGATCTCGTCGAAGGCGGCCGTGGACAGGTCCAGGCAGCGTCCGTCGATGTAGGGTCCGCGGTCGTTGATGCGCACGGTCACCGATTTGCCGTTGCCGGGGTTGGTGACCTGGACCATGGTGTCGAAGGGCAGGGTCTTGTGTGCGGCCGTCATGGCGTTGGTGTCGAAGGTTTCGCCGTTGGCGGTGGTGGCGCCGTGGAAGCCGTCGCCGTAGAAGGAGGCCTGGCAGGTGCCGCCCTCGCCGGAGCCTTCGGAGGGTGATTCGGTGGTGGTGTCCTGCTCTTCCTCCTCTTCGGGCTCGGGTTCTTCGGCGATGGTGGTGCCGGCGGCCGACTGGGATTGGGTGGCCCCCTGGCGGGCGTTTTCGGCGCGCTCGCGTAGTTCGGGAGTGACCTCTTCGTCGTCGGTGGAGGCCTGTAGTGGGTCGGGTTGGGCCTGGGGGACGCCCACGGCGGTGGTGGCCTCTTCGGGGCCGGCGCCGGAGGAGATGACGGCGGCCGCGGCGCCGCCGCCCACGACCAGGGTCAGGCCGGCGGCCGAGGCCACGATCAGGGCGCGCTTTTTGCGTGAGCGTGCGGCTGCTCGACGTGGGCCCAGTGGCGCGGGGGCCGCTGGGGTGTAGGCGTCGGCGTAGGTGGCCGTGCCGTCGTCGAGGTGGTCGTCCACCGGTGGGTTCTGGGGCTGGTGTTTGCCCACGACGCAGTCCTTCGAACGGGAACAGTTCAGGGCGGGCCCTCTCCTGGTGCTTGCGGGGCACGGTCAGGGTCAGGTGCGTGGTGCGCCTGCCCGCGTGGGCCCCCCGGGGGGTGGGGGCGGCACGGGTGGAGTGGGGCCGCCGGTGTCAATGGCGTTGCACGGGGTCTGAGCGCAGAGCTTAGGAGTAACGCGAGGGTAACGGTACCGGAAAGGGGAGGTTTGTGGAACTTCTCACCGATGTGGGCAGAGGGTCTGGTGGGGGTTTTCAGGGGTGGGTGGTGTGGGGGCGCAGGTCGGGGCGTCGTGGGGGTGGGTGTCCGTTGAAGAGGGTGTGGGCGGGATCGGGTAGGTCGATGCCGCTGAGGTGGGCCACGGCCTGGGACATGGTGGGGTTGTCCAGGTGTCCGCCCACGGCGGTGATGAGGGTGGTCATGGTGGGCAGGGGTGGTGCGTCCAGGGTGGTGATGGCGTAGCGGGCGGCCACCGCGGGGGTGCGGGAGGCTCCGGCCCAGCAGTGCACCAGGACGCTTTTTCCTTCGGCGCGCAGGGTGGCCACGGCCGCGGCGGCCTGGTCCAGGGTGTAGTGCAGGTTGGGGTTGGCGCCTGGGGAATCGTGCAGCCATACGCGTACCCAGTCGGGGCCGGGCAGGTGGGGTGCGTCGTGGGGGTGGGTGCGGCACAGGGAGACCACGGCGTCGGTGGCGGTGGGGTGGCGGCGTAGGTGGGCCAGGTTGCCCAGTAGTACGTGGGGGTCCAGGGGGTGGGGGACGGCGAAGGGGGTGAAGCGTTGACGGTCCTCTTGGTTCAGGGGGGCTTGTGGCCATTGGGCGGGGTCGGAGTGGGTGGTGATCGCTTGGAGGGCGGTGGTGATGGGGGTGTGGGGGTCGGTGTGTTCGCTGAGGTGGCGCATCGCTTGCAGGGGTAGGGCCGAGGCGCCCCAGCGGGCTCCGGCCAGGGCGCCGGTGTACAGGGCGGCGGTGTGGCCGCCGGTGCGGTGGGCGGCGGTGATGGCGTCGACCAGATGGGTGCAGGCGAAGGTTCCGCGGGAGGGGGCGTTCGCCGGTAGTGGGGTGTGGGTCAGGGCCCGCCAGGAGGCGCCGTAAGGGTTGTGGTCGGGGGTGTGTTCCAGGGCGCGGGGGTGGTCGGGGGTGTGCCCGGTACGGACCAGGGTGCGCAGGGTGTGGGCCCAGGCGCGGGCGGTGGGGTCTTGGGGAGGGTCGGTGGGGGCGGCGGTGGTGAGTGCGCCTTGCAGGGCGGTGTGGATCAGGTGGTTCAGGGTCGGGTCGGTGGTGGCCTTGGTGGGTGGGGTGCTCACCATGGCGGCCGCGGCCAGGGGGCCCAGCAGGGCGCCGGCCGCACGGTCGGGTTCGGGGTGTCGGGGGTCGGGTGGTGAGGGCACGGCCGTCCTCGTTTCGGAGGTGGGGTGGGCCGGTCCGGGTGGGCCGGCCCCTTGGGGTGTGTGCCCTGGGGTGGGATCGCTCGATCGGGGCTTGCCGGTTGTGGCCACTCCTTGTGCGGGACTCTCTCGGGTGCGCTCGGGCGGGGTGGGAAGGGCTTGGGGGTGGCGGTCCACGGCGGGGTGGACGATGGCCGGGGCCGGGCACGGGGGTGCGCGGGCCACGTTCGAGCGCGCGGCCGGGAGGTGGCCATGGAACAGGCCGGTGGCCCCGGGCGGCTTGGTCAAGGTGGGCGTGCGCCACCAAAGGTTCGGCGACCAAGGTCGGGCGGACGCAAAGGAGCTCGCGTGCGCCCAGGGTCGGGAGGAGGGCGGGTTTCAGCATGGGTGGGTTTCCAGGGCCAGGCGGTAGCCGCGTTTGACGACCGTTTGGATGATCTTGGGGTCGCCCAGGGCGGTGCGCAGGCGGGCCACGGCCGTTTCGACGGCGTGGGTGTCGGCGTCCTGGCCCAGGCAGGTGAGTAGGTGGGTGCGGCTTTGGACCTGTCCGGGGTGGTGGGCCAGGGCGCGCATGAGACGCATCAGGGTGGGCGAGAGGGTGTGGACGGTGCCGTCGACCAGGACGGCGTGGCCGCGCAGGCGCAGTCGGTGGCCGGCGATGGTCAGGGTGGGGAATCGGGCGGGTAGTGCCTGGGCCAGGGTGCGGACCTGGGCGCCGATGCGGGCGCGTTCGGGCCACAGGGTGGGGATGTCGTAAGCCATGAGGGGGCGTGCGGTGACCGGTCCCACGCACATCGCCATGACGTGGTGGCGTAGGGCGCCCACCAGGGCGGGGCCGGTGTGGGTGGTGTGGGCGTGGGTGAGCAGGCCGGCTGCGGCGGGGGCGCTGGTGAAGGTGACCGCGTCCACTCCCCCGGTGGTGATGGCCTCGATGAGGCGGTCCAGGGGTGCGGTGTGTTCGGGTGGGGTCCACCGGTAGACGGGGACCTCGATGACCTCGGCGCCGGCCAGGCGTAGGGCGGCGGTGAAGTCCGGGAGGGGTTGGCCGTGTAGTTGGACGGCCACGCGCAGGCCTTGGACACCGAGGTTCAGCAGGTGGTCCAGGACCTCGGCGGAGGATTCCGAGGGTGGTGACCATTCCTCGGTGAGGCCGGCCGCGCGGATGGCGCCCTTGGCTTTGGGGCCGCGTGCCAGTAGGCGTGAGGAGCGCATGGCCTGGAGCAGGGGTTGGGCGGTGCCCCAGGTCTCGCAGGCCTCGACCCATCCGCGAAAGCCGATGCCGGTGGTGGCCACGACGATGTCGGCGGGGGTGCGGGTGAGTTGTTCGGAGACCGTGGCCAGGCGTTGGTCGTCGCTCAAGGGGACGATGCGCAGAGTGGGTGCGGCGATGACCTGGGCGCCCTTGCGGTGGAGTAGGGCGGTGAGTTCCTCGGTGCGGCGTGCGGCGGTCACGGCGACGGTGAACCCGGCCAGGGGTGCGGTGGTGCTCACGGTGTTCCTTGGGGTGTGGTGCCGATTTGGAGCATGCCGTGGTGTTGGCGTACGGGCCAGGTGGACAGGCGGATGTTGTCGTTGTCGAGGCCCTGGCCGGTGCGCAGGCTGAAGACGTGTTTGAGCATGGGTGAGGCGATGGTGGGTTCGCCTGAGCGGTCGCCGACGATTCCGCGGGAGATGACGGCGGCGCCGGTGTGGGGGTCGAGGTTGTCCACGGCGTACAGGTGGCCGTCGTGGGTGCGGAACAGGGCGATTTGGTGGTGGTCGGGTAGCAGGACGGCCAGGCCGATCTCGGTTTCGAGGTGGTGGGTGGGGCAGGCGTCGATCCAGGTCGGTGGTGGGGCCAGGGTGGTCATGGGGTGGTCTCCTTGGTGGGTGGGAGGGTGGGCATGCCCAGGGGGGTGGGTGTGGGGACGGGTTGGTCGCGGGTGGTGGTGAAGGCGATGGTGGGGTCGGGGGTGTGCGGGGCGTTGGTGAAGGAGACGAAGCGGGCGAGTTTGTCGGGGTCGGAGAGCACGGCGGCCCATTCGTCGGTGTAGGAGGCCACGTGGTCGGCCATGGCCGCTTCCAGGTCGGCGGCGATGCCCAGGTGGTCGTCGACGATGACGGCGCGCAGGTGGTCCAGGCCGCCGTCCATGGCCTGGATCCAGGTGGCGGTGCGTTGGAGACGGTCGGCGGTGCGGACGTAGAACATCAGGAACCGGTCGATGTGGCGGATGAGGGTGTGGGTGTCCAGGTCGGTGGCGAGCAGTTCGGCGTGGTGGGGGGTGAAGCCGCCGTTGCCGCCCACGTACAGGTTCCAGCCGGTGTCGGTGGCGATGACCCCGAAGTCCTTGCTGCGGGCTTCGGCGCATTCGCGGGCGCATCCGGACACGGCGGCCTTGAGTTTGTGGGGTGAGCGCAGGCCCCGATAGCGCTCCTCCAGGCGGATGGCCAGGCCCACCGAGTCTTGGACGCCGTAGCGGCACCAGGTGGTGCCCACGCATGATTTGACGGTGCGCAGGGACTTTCCGTAGGCGTGTCCGGACTCGAAACCGGCCTGGACCAGGCGTGTCCAGATGGCGGGGAGTTGTTCCAGGCGGGCGCCGAACATGTCGATGCGTTGGCCGCCGGTGATCTTGGTGTAGAGGTCGAAGTCGCGGGCGACCTCGCCGATGACGATGAGTTTGTCGGGGGTGATCTCACCGCCGGGGATGCGTGGCACCACCGAGTAGCTGCCGTTGCGTTGCAGGTTGGCCAGGTAGCGGTCGTTGGTGTCCTGCAGGGTGGCCTGTTCGCCGTTGAGGATGTGGCCGTGGCCTTGGGAGGCCAGGATGGAGGCGATGGCGGGCTTGCACACGTCGCAGCCGCGGCCGGTGCCGTGGGTGGCGATGAGCTCGGAGAAGGTGGTGATGGTGGTGGAGCGGACGATCTCCCACAGTTCGGTGCGCGAGTGGGTGAAGTGTTCGCACAGGGCGCTGGATTGGGTGATGCCCGAGCGGGCCAGGATCTGCTTGAGCATGGGCACGCACGAGCCGCAGCTGGTGCCGGCGCGGGTGCGGGACTTCAGCGCGGGCACGTCTTGGGCGCCGTCGTCGATGGCCTGGCACACCTGGGCTTTGGTGACGGCGTTGCAGGAGCAGATCTGGGCGTGGTCGGGCAGTTGGTGGGTGCCCGGGCCGGTCTCGCCCGAGGGGCTGATCAGGGCCAGTGGGTCGCCGGGCAGGGGTTGTCCGACCAGGGGGCGCAGGGTGGCGTAGGCGGAGGCGTCGCCGACCAGGATGCCGCCGAGCAGGGTGGTGGCGTCGTCGGACAGGACGAGTTTGGCGTAGCGGCCTTTGGCGGCGTCGTTGACGACCACGTCCAGGGCTTGGGGTGCGCCGGCGTGGGCGTCGCCGAAGCTGGCCACGTCCACGCCCAGGAGTTTGAGTTTGGTGGAGGTGTCGGCGCCGGTGAAGGTGGCGTCGCCGCCCAGGAGGCGGTCGGTGAGGACTTCGGCCATGGCGTTGCCGGGGGCGATGAGGCCGTAGATGGTGCCGTTGTGGTGGGCGACCTCGCCGATGGCGTGGATGGTGGGGTCGCTGGTGGTGCAGGTGTGGTCGATGTCCACGCCTCCGCGTGGGCCCAGGCGCAGGTCGGCGGCTCGGGCGAGTTCGTCGCGGGGGCGGATGCCGACGGAGAACACGACCAGGTCGGTGTCCAGGTGGGTGCCGTCGTCCAGGAGGAGGCGTTGTGCGCGGCCGTTGGGTCCGGGTTCGATGGCGGTGGTGGCGGTGTTGGTGTGTACGTGCACGCCCAGGTCGGTGATCAGGCGTTGGAGGAGGGCTCCGGCTCCCTGGTCGATTTGGGTGGGCATCAGGTGGGGTGCCAGTTCGATCACGTGGGCCTCAAGGCCCAGTAGGCGAAGGGCGTTGGCGGCTTCGAGGCCCAGGAGGCCGCCGCCGATGACCACGCCGGTGTGGGCGCCTTGGGCGTCGGTGGTGAGGTCGTCCAGGTCCTGGATGGTGCGGTAGAGGTGGCAGCCGGGTAGGTCGTGGCCGGGGATGGGTGGCACGAAGGGGCTGGAGCCGGTGGCCAGGACGAGGCGGTCGTAGGGCAGGGTGCGGCCGGTGTGGGTGGTGATGGTGCGTTGGGTGCGGTCGATGGCGGTGGCGCGTTCGTCGACGTGTACGTGGACGTGGGGGCCGCTCACTCGGCCCAGGGACAGGTCTTGGGTGGTGGCGCCTTCGAGGTAGGTGGACAGGGCCACACGGTCGTAGGCGGTGTGGGGTTCCTCGCCCACGACGGTGATGCGCCATCGGTGGTCGTGGTCGCGGTCGTTGAGGGCTTCGATGAGTCGGTGGCCGACCATGCCGTTGCCGATGACGACGAGTTCTTCCACGGGTGGTCTCCTGCGTGGTCGGGGTGGGAGGTGTTTTTCAGGCAACCGGTCGGGTGTTTCCCCGGGGTCAGATGGTGGTTTCGTGGGTGTTTCGTTGTGCTGTCGGTGCAGGGCCGGGGGTGTGTGATCGGTGGCGTGGACAGGGTGGGTGCGCCGGGGGTGGGTGTTGTGGAGCGCGGGTCGGGTGAAGTGATTTGAGGGTTGTTCTCCCCTGATCGCTGATGGTGCGTGGTTTTTCTGCTCCAGGTCTCACAAAGCAGTTCAATGACACACTCGAAGGTAGGAGTGGGGCGGGCGTCCGGGTCGGCCCTGTGTGCCGAGGAAGGGGTGTGTGCGATGAACGAGGAGGAGGTCATCGCTTTGGTGGCCGCTCTGGGGTCGGTGCGGGTGGATCGGGCGAGTAAGGAGAGTGGGGCGCCCCAGGTGGCCTGGGGCGATACCTTCCTCACCTATGAGCCGCACGGGCGGGCCGGTGGGCGGGGGTTCCAGCCGTTCGTGACGGTGGTGACCAAGGACTATCCGGGCTTTGACACCGTCTCCGACCTGGACCGGGAAGGGGTGTTCCGGGTCAACGTCGCGGTGGGAAGGGCCCTGTTGGGGGGCGACCGGAATACGTGACGAAGCGGCAACAGAGCTTATGTCCCCTGGTGAGGCTCCTCCACCGGCACGCCGTCCGGCTGGCCGTCGACGACGGTGAGAAGGGCACGACGTTGATCGCTGTTCAGCGGCGTGGAGCGCGCCGGTTGTACGGGTCGTGTTCGGCGGTGATCCGGGCAGCGGTCTCCTCGCCCAGGCGCACGTACTTGCCCAGGGTGGCCAGGTGGGCGTGGCGTGATTTGGCCTGGAGTTCGGGGGCGCTGCGGCCTTCGGCGGCCAGGTGCTTGAGGGCGGAGTGGCGCAGTTGGTGCAGCGTCCACCCCTGCCCGTGCGGGTCGTACTTCTTCGAGGCCTGCTTGAACAGGTACTCCGCGCGCGGGTAGGACAGCCGTCCCCGGCCGGTGGCGGGGTCGACGTCGCCCAGGGCGCGGGCTCGGGCGCCGGCGGCAGGGGAGCGGTACTCGGAGCAGAACACCGGGCCTGTGGTGCGCCCGTTCAACAGCCGGGGCAGCAGGCGGGCGGTGGGGGTGGCCCAGTGCACGTACTCGATCGCACCGCCCTTGGAGCGAACCCGGGCCCGGCGCATGGCCATGTCCAGGTCACCCACGTCCAGGGTGAGGATCTCCTCAGCGCGGGCCGCGGTCTCGTACAGCATCCGCCACAGCACCTTCTCGCGCAGCCTCACGTCCGGGTCGGTGAACAGGGCTTCCAGCCGGGCGGCGGGGACGGACTTGTCACCGCGGCGGGGCTCCTTGCGCCGCTCCAACAGATGGGTGGGGTCGGTGGTGAGCCACTCCCGGCGCGCGCAGTAGGAGGCGAAGGAGCGCAGGGCGGCCAGGTGCTTGTTCCACGTGGCCGGGGCCGCGCTCTCCCAGCGGGCCAGGGCGGCGGCCGCCGCGTCGGGGGTGAAGGCAACCTCGACCGGCGCGGAGGGTCCGCACACGGCCGCCTGCTCCAGGGCAACAAGGGTCTGGGCGTAGGCGCGGCGGGTGTGCGGCTGGCCGCGGAACCGGTCCAGGAACTCGGCGCTCGCCTGGGCGAGGGTGAGGGCGCCGGGGCGGGGCAGGGGGTGGACGGTCACAACACCTCCCGGCTGGTGTGACAGAGAATGTTACGGAGTCACCTGCGGCCGGCGAACACCTCGACGCAGGCCGCGCCGGGCACACCCGGATCCGTGTGACAGAGAATATTTGATTCTCTGTCACACGGCTTGTCGGTGTCAGCGATGCAGCATCAGGGCTGGAAGTGCGTGCCGTCATGCTCACATGTCTTTGCGGTTCGTCGCGCCTCCGGGATTTCAGGTCAGTGCGCTGACTTCCACGTGCCAGGACGTCTCTGCCGGTGCACGCGCAGCCGTCGGTGGAGTCCGTCTGGCCCGGTTCACAGCGGCAGCAGGGTGCTGGCCAGGCCCAGGGCGGCGCATACGCCCAGCACCCGCAGGATCGGCCAGCGCAGGGCGAAGGTCAGCATGAGCGCGATGAGGGTGATGACCACCGCGACCGGGCTCACCGAGGCGACCTCGGGCACGGTGATGTGCAGGGGGCCCCAGTCCCAGGTGCCTGTGGTGGTGAACAAGGTGTTGAGGGCGAAGTACAGGGCGAGGTTGGCGATGACGCCGACCACGGCGGCGGTGATACCGGTCAGCGCCGCCGAGATCGCGGTGTTGTGGCGCAGGCGTTCGACGTAGGGGGCGCCCAGCAGGATGAACAGGAAGCAGGGCACGAAGGTCACCCACGTGGTCAACAGCGCCCCCAGGGTCGCGGCGGCCCAGGGGTCCAGGGTGCCGGGGTCGCGGTAGGCGGCCAGGAACGCCACGAACTGCACGACCATGATCAGCGGGCCCGGGGTGGTCTCGGCCAGGGCCAGGCCGCGCACCATCTCTCCCGGCGCCAACCACCCGAAGGTCTGCACGGCCTGCTGGGCGATGAAGGACAGCACCGCGTAGGCGCCGCCGAAGGTCACCACCGCGGTGAGGGAGAAGAACAGGCCCTGGGTGGTGAAGATGCTCTCGGATCCCAACAGCAGGGCCACTACGGCTACCGGCGCCGCCCACAGCCCCAACCCGATGGCCAGGATCCTGGTGAAACGGCTCGCGGTGGGCCGGTCGTGGTGCAGGGCCTCGTCGGAGATCAGGGGCGCGGGCCCGTCAGCGGCGTCGCCCACGCGGGCGGGGCGGGCGAAGTCGGGGTCGCGGCGTGAGAGCAGCCAGCCGACCAGGGCGGCCAGGGCGATCACCAGTGGGAAGGGCACGGCGAACAGGGCGAGTGCGGCGAAGGCGGCCACGGCCAGGGTGATCAGGGCCGGGTGGGTGAGTGATCGTTTGGCCACCCGTAGGACGGCTTGGGCGACGATGGCCAGCACGGCCGGGGCGAGTCCGGCGAAGGTGGCGGTGACGGCGGTGGTGTCGCCGAAGGCGACGTAGATCGCCGACAGGGCGCCCAGGGCCAGGATGCCGGGCAGCACGAACAGGGTGCCGGCCGCGATGCCGCCGCGGGTGCCGTTGAGCAGCCAGCCGAGGTAGATCGCGAGCTGTTGGGCTTCGGGGCCGGGCAGCAGCATGCAGTAGTTGAGGGCGTGGTTGAAGCGCTGCTGGCCGATCCAGCGCCGCTCCTCGACCAGGGTGCGCTGCATGACGGCGATCTGCCCGGCCGGGCCGCCGAAGGTCTGCAGGGAGACCAGGAACCACACGCGCAGGGCCGTGCGGAAGGGGACCAGGTCGCCCACGGGCGCGGCGTCTCTCCGCGCTTCCCCGGCGCCGCCGGGGGCGTCGTCGGATTCGGTGGTGGGGTGGTGGGGGTCGGTGCTCATGCGGGTTCCCGTCCCAGGAGGCTCTGGCGCCGGTAGTACTCGTACAGGCCATCGAAGAGGGGACCGGTGACGGCCAGGGTGCGCTCGTCGCTACCGGTCATCGACAAACCGCGCAGGACCACGTCCAAGCCGGGGGCCTCGGGGGCGTCGTAGCGTTCGTCGTCCAGGTCGGCCTCGTGGACGACCTCGGCGATCTTCCACAGCGCCGCGTCGGTGAGGTCGTAGCGGCGCAGGATGGTCTCGAAGCTGCAGTCGCCGCCGTGGTGGCCCAACTCGACGCCGCGCATGTCGAAGGCGGTGGCCTGCTCGGGCACGTCGGCGGGGTCGGTGACGAACACGAACTCGGCCTCGGGGTCGATGCGGCGGCGGATCAGCCAGGCGCAGGCGGCTCGGTCGATGTGGATACCGGCGCGGGTGGACCACTTCATGCGCTCTCCTGTTCGGTGTGGTCTGGATGTAGGGCCTCGACGGCCTCGCGTGCGGTGCGGCGCTCGGGCGGGGGGAAGTAGTCGCGGCGGGCGATGCGGCGCAGTTGGGTACGCAGCCGGCGCATCGCCCGGAGGCGTTCGGGTTCGGGCAGGCTACGGGCGTGGGCGGCCTCGGCCCGCACGGCGCGGTATTCGGCCGCGCGGGCCTGGGCCATGGTCTGGGCCAGGTGATGTTCCTGGGCCCGGGCGGTGGGCCGGGCCAGCCACACGGTGGCCGTCCCTCCGGCCTCCACGACCTCCTCGGCGATCCAGTCCAGGTGTTCGCGGGTGCGCGCATCGGCCGGCAGCGCGACCAGGCCGTCGCTGATCTGGGCGACCCCGAGCTGTTTGAGTTTGCGCCACACGCTGATGCGGGGGGTGGAGGGCTCGCGCGGGATCCGGTAGCTCAACAGCACCCACTCGCCCGGCCCCTGCGCGGCGGGCTCAGCGTTCATTGCCGGGCCCGTCTGCCCACACCGATCACGCGGGCGATCCAGTACAGTCCGGCTGCGGCGATGAGGATGAACACCGTGTCGTCGAGTGGGTCGGCGATGGGTTCGAGCAGGCGGTCCAGCACGTTGACGTCGGTGACGAACGCCCCCCAGGCGAACGCGCCGATCAACAGCAACACGAAAGCAACCCAGTCCAGCGCGTTTTGCGGTCGCAACGCAGGGACTCCTCTCCTGGTGTGGTCCTCGATCGATCGGAAGTGGCCGCTAGCCGGTGGGCTCGACCTGGTGCTGGTCCACCGCGTTCCTCAACGCCCTGGCGAGCGTGGCCGCGTCATCGTTGGCCCAAAAGTGCATGTAGAACAGACGCGGTTGGTCGTTGAGGGCGTGGTTGTGCAGCGCGACGATGTCGATGCCGCCCTCCCGCAGCGCCTGGATCACCCCCTGGACCTCGTCAGCGGTCATGACGAAGTCGCCGTTGACCGCCGCCTTACCCCCGCCGGTGGGCTGGAAGTTGATCACCGTGGCCACCCCCATGCCTGAGGGCAGCACGTGGTCACCGGAGGTGACCTGGCCGGTGCGGGCGAAGGAGAACTTGTACACCCCGCCCTGGGCGCGGCCCTGGGTGCCCATCGCCTCATCCACGGCCGCGGTGTCCAGATCCAGCTCCTGCGACGGCCCGTCCTGGGCCTCGCGCGGGGTGGCGGTGGCCTCCAACGCCTCGTCGACCCCTCGCGCGAGCGCGGCCGCGTCCTGGCCGTGGGCGTGGAAGTGGGTCCACCACACCGCGGGCTCGTGGTCGAGCAGGTGCTGGTGCACCGCGGTCTGGTCGATGCCGTTGTCCTGCAGGGCGTCGGTGACCCCGGGCAGCTCCTCCTCGGTGACCACCAGATCGCCCATCATCATCGTCGTGCCGTCCTCATAGCGGGTGAAGGCCGCGTAGGAGCCCAGGGCGAACCCCGCTCCGATCTGCACCCCCCGGGAGGTCACGTCCAGGTCGGAGCGGGGAAAGCCCACCCGGTAGACCGTGTCATCGGAGAGCTGTCCCTCCCGTCCCAGCGCGTCGGCCACCTGCGCCCAGTCCTGGGCCTGTGTGGTGGCCGGCTCGACCAGGGCCTCGGACGATTGCTGGTCCTGCTGTTGCTGGTCCGCCTGGCCCGCCGAGCAGGCACTCAGCACAACCACCAACCCCAGCGCCAGGGCCGCCTTCGACCTGCTGTGGTGCGTGATCACATCCACTCCTTCCCCCGTACCTCCACCGAACATGTAACCATGGTTTCATAACTATCCGTATGTGGGGTGTAGGAAACAGGGAGTGTGCGGGCGTGGTGTTCTCCATGACCGGTGTCGGATTCGACCAGCAGGGGGCTCCCCTCCTCGACGGGATCGACGCCGAGGTCGGCCAGGGGCGCCTGACCATCGTCACCGGCCCCAGCGGCGCCGGGAAGACCACACTGCTGCGCCTGCTCAACCGTCTGGCGGAGCCCACCCGCGGGCACCTCGCCTTCCACGGCCGCCCGCTGGCCGAGACCGACGTGCTCGCCCCGCGCCGCCGTGTGGTGCTGGTCGCCCAGCACCCGGTACTGCTCACCGACAGCGTCGCCGCCGAACTGCGCGTCGGGCGCCCCGACCTCGGCCAGGCGGCTGCCGCCGATCTTCTGGGTCGCCTCGGCCTGCCGACCGGTCTTCTCCACCGCCCCACCGCGGGCCTGTCCGGAGGCCAGGCCCAGCGCCTGTGCCTGGCGCGTGCCCTGGCCCTGCAGCCCGAGGTGCTGCTGTTGGACGAACCCACCAGCGCGCTGGACGGGGCCGCCGCCCGGGTCGTGCCCGAGGTGGCCCGCACCCTCACGGCTGCCGGAACCAGTGTGCTCGCCGCCACCCACGGCCGCTCCTGGATCCGCGCCGCCGACGCCGTACTCGTCCTCGACCACGGCCGCCTGGCCGCACACGGGCCACCCCAGAGCCTGGACTACCTGATGGAGGGACCATGACCGCGGCACCGTCATGGGGCGTGGTCGCGCTGTGCACCGTCTTCGTCGCGCTGGCCCTGGCACTGGCCCATGCCCAGCGTCTGGCCCTGAGCCGGGATCTGCTGTGGGCGGCGGTCCGCGCCGCGTTGCAACTGGCCGCTGTCGGCGCGGTGCTGGGTGTGCTGTTCGCCGTGGCCGGGCACCGCCCGGTCGGCGGCCTCGGCCGGGCGCTCGCTGATCATCACCATGTTCTTGGACATGCGGGGCTGGCGGGTGCAAGCGGAGCGGCGGGGCCGGCGCATGGTGCGTCCGGTGCGCAGCAGCTTGGCCAGGTCGCGGCGCAGCTGGCCGCGGCCCTGGACGTAGAGGGCCTGGTAGATCGTCTCGTGGCCCACGCGCATCTCCTGGTCGTCGGGGAAGTCCCGGCGGAGCAGGTGAACGATCTGCTCGGGGCTCCAGCGCTGATCCAGGCGCTGTTGGACATACTCGCGCAGCCGCGAGTTGGCGTCGAGCTTGCGGGTCTTGGGTCGCTTCCTGCGCTCGTCCGTGCGGACCTGGGCGGCGTAGGGGCCGTACCGGTGTTTCTTGATGGAGGCGTAGTAGGAGCGGTTGCGGCGGACCTCGCGGCTGATCGTGGACGAGGCCCGGTCCAGCTCGGCGGCGATCGAGCGGATCGAGGACCGCAGACGCAACATGTCGGCGATCTGCGTCCGCTCCTGCTGGCTCAGGAAACGCGAAGAGCCCGGAGAGGCCCCGGGGCCCCTGAGGGGTGCCACGGGCCTCTCCAAGCTCTTGTGCGCTCTGCGACCGTTGCGCCAGACCTTGCCGGTACGCCGGTTGATGCCGACGATCCGGCAGGCCTCTCTGCTGCTGTAGCCCTGGTCCGTGAGCCGGAAGTATTCCTCCCGCTCACGGACGAGCTTCTTGCGCCCCTGCGGTATCCGGCGTTCTTTGCGGATCTCGTCGTCCATCGCACCCCTTCAGAGATGGGGTGTTGCAACGACCACTAGAACTCAAGGGCCAGCTAGGGGGCGTTTCTCTAGGCGGTGACGTTCCCTCAGGCCAGCGGGACGTGGACTGAAGGTCAAGGACCTGTGAAGCTGGCCGCGGTGGCCTGAGGGCCTCACGGCGTGTCACCGCTCCGGCTTGACAACTCCATCGGGAATCTCCTCGACTCGTGATCGATGACCGGGACGGGCACCCCGGTCGCCTGCCCTGATGCGCTGGGTGATGCGGTGCACGGAAAGGCGATCACCCTTCCGTGGTCTTCAGCGGCCCGACGATTCCTCGTTCTCGGTCATCGACGTACCAGTGCTCGGTGATCAGCCGCGGATACCGGGCCTGTAGCGCCGCCATGCTCGTCTCCACGGCATCGTCCTCGGCGAATACGGGAACGAACGCCTCCGGAACGGCCGGTTCGGGCGCTGCGTCCGCCACCAGGGCATCGAGGATCCGGTTGCGCAGCTCGAACGGGTCCTGTGTTTCCCGCAGGGCGGGCCCGTCCGTCCAGCACAGGGTCCAGATGCCCGCCAGCGAGAACGACCTCTCGATCCCCACCGCTTCAGAGGGCGGTTGAGAGGGGGTGACGTCAGCGGCGCCAGGGAGCAGGACGGGCAGCCCGGCTTCGAGCTCGGGGCGGATCCACAGTCCGAGCAGCCGGTTCGATCCCGGTTCATCCCCGAACTGCCGTCGATGGTTGACCAGATAGTCGCTCACGTTCTCGACCGCGGACCTGACGTCGTCCACGCTTCGAACCAACAGGAGCATGTTCATCGGGTACTTCCCTTTCCTGGAGTGAAGTGGCGCTGCACGTGCCCGATCGTCATGTGCTCAGCGGTGCGGACGGACAGCTGCCCTCGGGGGTGACCGTGGCCGGAAGCCAGGGCCGCCAACCGGTGGAGGTGTAACGGAGCCAGGGTTCATCGGGGCGCTCGCGTGCGGCGAGACCGACCCAGTCGTGGTCGAACATGTGGCGCAGCACGGTGTGACGCGCAATGAGGGTGTCCAACCGCTGCAAGGGTGCCTGCACGATGGCGAGCAG
This sequence comes from Nocardiopsis sp. NPDC006832, assembly GCF_040635885.1. NCBI lineage: Bacteria > Bacillati > Actinomycetota > Actinomycetes > Streptosporangiales > Nocardiopsidaceae > Nocardiopsis > Nocardiopsis sp. NPDC006832. Next base: position 147,597 of record NZ_JBEYLC010000004.1, read on the forward strand.
GCGTTGCGGTTCGTGCCTGGTGTGGTGGCCGTCGGTGAGGGACTGCCAGGGCAGGCCGGACCGAAGGTCGCCGGTGTGACCGGTCATGACACCGAGGCCACCGCCGACGACATTGTGGAGGGCCTTGCTGCCGGCGCCGAAGGCCTGGGGGTCGGTGGCGGCGAAGTAGTACTGGCTGTTGATCCAGTGCGCGACGACGAGCGGCGCCGTGAGGATGGTCTCCAGGACGGTGCCGGCCGGGTCGAGGTCGGGGTCGTAGTCGTGGAGGAACAGACGGCCGTGCAGGTCGATGCCCCGGGTGAGGGCGCGGGGTGCGATGAGGAAGGCCGCGTTGTCGGCCAGACCCCATTCGGGGAAGACCTGGGCCCAGTCACGGGCGCGCGTGCGGGTGTGGCGCGCCGCGTGCCGTGGGCGGGGCCGGGAAGGTGCGCCCGGTAGGGTGGCGCAGCGCTCGGCGGCCAGGTGTGCGCCGGCCGTGCGAAGATCGGCGGTGAGCCGGTCGACGTCCCGGCGGTGGGTGTCGGGCAGGAGGTGGGTGTCCAACAGGCGCACGGTGTCGGTGGTGGTGTCGTGTTCGGCCGGAACGAACCGGGTGTCGTCGGGAATGCCGATGCCGCGTTCGGCGAGATGTCGGCGAACCTGCGGATCGTTGAGCAGGGCGGCGGCGGCGCGGGCGTTGGGACCGCCGGGGTGCCCCCCGCATGCACCGCAGTCCAGCGCGGCCTGGTAGGGGTTGTTGTCGGTGTGGGCACGGTGCCCACAGAATACGACGAGGCGTGCGAACCCCTGGGTCAAACCCATCAACGTGAGAATGCCTTCGGCGGTCGCGGTGCGCTCCTCGGAGGTGAAGGCGTCCTCGAGGGAGATCTCGGTCGCAGGGTCGGGGGTGATACGGCGGGTCCACCACGCGCGGGCGGCGCCGACGGCACCGGGAGCGAAGGTCTTGGCCGCGGCCAACGGGCCCAGGAGCCAACCGGCCGATTCGGCGAGCACGAACGGCGCCACCAGGTCGTCCTTGGCGGCGTGCAGGGAGTGGTCGGCCGCGGCCAGTACCCGGCGGCCGGTCAGCGACCGTTCGGCCGCGCGCCGTCGACCCTCGCTGGGGCGTTCGGTGACGGTGTGCCGGGGCGTGATCGGGCCCGGGCACTGGGCACGAGCGGTTCCTCCGGCGAGGTCGCGGTAGCGCATGGCGACGGCGAAGAATCCGGCGAAGCCCAGGGTCTGGTAGTCACCGAGCGCTTCCAGGTGGCGACGCAGTCCCTCGGAACGGGGATCGATGCAGCACACCACCTGTGCCCGCGGAGGGGCGTCGGTCCACTCGGGCACCGAGCGGCTCAGGGTGCGCAGCAGTCGGCTCCGGTAGTGGTCTTCGTAGGCGTCCAGCCAGACGAGGGCTCGTTGCTCCACCGGGAGTCGGTCGAGGAACCGCGCCAATTCGGTGCGCTGTGCCGCGTCGGTGTCGGTGATCTCCAGGGCCGCCAGAAGGTGGCGGGCCCGATCGTCGGGTTCGGTGGTGGCCTGCCCGGTGTCGAGCAGGTCGGCGGAGGCCGAGTTCCACGCCGTACCGTGGGTATGGGTCTCGGTGAGCGCGGCGGCTTCGGTGGTCAACCGCAGGGCGAGGTAGGCGACCAGGTCGATACCACTGCCCTGCAGTTCGCCCCGCCAGCGGATGTGGGCGGCGAATCCGGGAAGGCATGCCAGATGGGCCTGGAGATAGCGGGTGCGCTGGTCGTCCGGGACACCGAGGGCGGCCAGAGCCTCCGCAACGGCCTGCTCGGCCCGTTCGGGCAGGTCCCGAAGACGTGTACGCACGCGCCGCGGCAGGGTCGTGTCGTGTGCGGCCAGAGCCCGCCACGCGTGGTAGAAGCCTCGGTCGCGGCCGGGCATCCGCCAGGTGGACTGGCCCTCGTCCAAATAGGCCGAGCACCACTGGATCGTGTGGGTGTCGAGGAGGGCGGCCATGTCCGGGGCCAGCGCTTCAGTCGCTGTGCGTGCCTGGCGGATCGGCGGGGGGTTGGTGATGCCCTGGTGCAGATCGGCCGACAGGAGTTCGACCGGGTCGTAGGGCCGGCCGCCGAGGGTGAGCGGTCGGCATCGCAGCACCTCGGGGTGGCGGCGGATCAGCGCGGCACGCACGTCGTCGTCGGTGATCCGCCCGTGCCGCCAGGCCGCCCGCAGCCAGCTCTCGTCCGGGGTGACCCGCGCTCCGAGCAGGTCCGCGGCGGTGATGGCCGCGTCCGCGAACGGGCGGTCCACCAGGCCGGACAGTGGGTTGACCGCGATGAAGTCGGCGAGCGGCCAGGTCGGCGCCAAGAACGCGGCGGCATCGGCGATCACGGCACGCACGGCGGCCGCCGAGGTGGCGGTCTCGGGAGCGGCCTTGGTGATGGGTCCGATGGTCATGGGTTGCGACTCCTCCTGCTGTGATGACGGTGGCGGAACGCGCGACCGCGTGAAGCCCTGGGTCCGCGCTTCCGGGAGGCCCGGGTGGCTCCGGTCAGAGCGCCGGACGCCGTCCGGCGGTCCCGTCGAGGGGCCGGCGATCACGCCCCGGCTCCCTCAGGTAGGGGCACCGGCCGTGGGTGCGGTGCGGGCACCGCACGTGACGGGAGACCCGGAGTGGTGTGCGTGCGCTGCTGTCCGGCGGACAACGCCAACACGTAGAGGCGGTCGCGCCAGCGGCCGAGACCGAGTGCGGATGCCCGGTGGACCAACAGCGCTCCGATCACCGGCACCGCCACCACGATCGCCGGCAACCAGGCCGGAACTGCGGCGGTGGCGGCAACGGGCACGCTCGGGGCCAGGAACTCCGTAACCACGGCCACCACGCCCAGGTAGCCGATCACCGCACCCGGCAGCACGACCACCACGGTGGCCAGCGCCCCCACGGTCGGGTGGCGCCGCAGCCATCCCCACGCCAGCCGTGCGGCGGTGGCCGCGGCGAAGATCAGTAGCGCCGAGCCTCCGGCGTGCGGAGGCAGCCACCAGATCGCGACGGCCACGGCCGCAACCGCGACGACTCCGGCGAGGACGGCCACCTGCGCCGAACGCGCGGGGGTCGACCGGGGCGCGGGCGGAGCCAGGATGCGGTGGGTGTGGCGCTGCACCGCCGACCCCGAGCCCAGGAACAAGGTGGCTTTGAACAGTCCGTGCGCCACCAGGTGCACCACCGCCGCCGCGTAGAGGCCGAGCGCGCAGGTCATGAGCATGAACCCCATCTGCCCGATCGTGGAGTGCACCAGCGAGCCCTTGACGTCGGGGCGGGTCAGCATGATCGCCGTGGCGGCCACAGCGCTGACGGCGCCGATGGCGAACGCCAGGTGTGTCGCCGCCGGGGCTGCACCGAAGATCGGCGACAGCTTCACCAGGAGCACTCCGCCCGCGTTGACCACGCCGGCGTGCAGCAGCGCCGAGACCGGGGTCGGCGCCGCCAAAGTCGCCGACAGCCACCGGTGCCAAGGCAACTGCGCACACCGTGCGGCTGCGGCGATCACCAGCGAGCAGGCCACCGCCGTGCCCACCGCGCCGCCGAAGGCTACGCCGTTCTGGTCGCGCAAGTCGAGATCGCCCCAGGCGGCGACCGCGAGAACCACCCCGGACCACAATGCGACGTCTCCGATGATGACCACACGTGCGGTACGGCGGGAGGCGTCGATGGCCGAAGGGGCGGGTCGGTACATCCCCACGAGTCGCCACAGGGCGACACCGGTCAGCGACCACGCCACCGCCAGGGTGACCATCGTGACCGCGGCCACCATCACCGCGGTCGCGGCGGTCAGCGCCCCGGCCGTGATGGCGAACCCGGCCGCGGCCGGGTCGCCGCGCAGGTAGCGCAGGGCGAACACCTGGACCACCGCGCTGATCGCGCACACCAACAACAGCACGATCGCCTCGAGGCGGTCGGCCGCCAACCCGGTCCAGACGTGCCCGTCCGGAGCGGCCAACACCATCGCCACCGGTCCGCCGAGGGCCACCGTCACGGCCAGAGCCCCGGCCAGTGCGGTCGTCGACAGTGCCGCGCCCGCGCCCAGCGCGGGTGCCAGGGGTCGCAGGCTCCGGATCGATCCGGTCATCGCCGCGACGGCGGGAAGGGCCGCCAAGGCCACCAGCATCATCCCCGTCACGCGGCCGCACCTTCCGTCTCAGCGCCCTTCGCGGCGCGACCCGAGACCGGGGCCGCGGTGACGTCGATGGCGATGGTTTCCGAGGAATGTGCGGGCAGGGCACGTCCGTGGAAACCACTGATCCGCACCCGTGCCGACTCACCGCGGGTCACGCGGCGGAGCGGCCGTCCCCGTCCCGCTCCGAGGGCACCGATGGAGCCCGGCGAGCCGGTGTTGATCGTCGCGTCCGGTGACGGGGACCACCGGCGCATCCGACCCCGCGAAGCCTCGTCGGCCGTCGGCTCACCACCGGTCGGCACACGCGCCATCTCGATGCCACCCATGACACTCACCTCCCAAACACGTCACTGATAACGCGTGTTAGTATACACGACATGGATCGTACGACATCAATAGCGCGTAATGAAAATCGTGCTATCAGTCACCTGCCACGGGGTGCCATGGTGGATATGCAGGAGTGGACGTTTCTCACCAACCACGCCCACGTACTGCTGTGCGTGGTGCGGGATCCCCAGGCCCGGTTGCGGGATGTCACCGAGCAGGTCGGCATCACCGAACGGGCCGCACAGCGCATCGTGGCGGACCTCGTCGAAGCCGGGTACCTGGAACGAGAGCGCGAAGGGCGCCGCAACCGGTACCGGATGCACCCCGAGTTGCCGCTGCGCCATCCGATGGACCGCGACACCGCCATCGGAGAACTCCTGGCCGTGCTCATCGGCACCCGCAACGGCCCTGACGAGGCCCTGTGACCACCACCGCCCACCCCTACGCGGACGCACGCGTCGCACTGGCCACCAGACACGCCAAGGAGAGGGTCCTGGGCCCGGCCTTGGCCCGCATCCCGGGTCTGCGCCTGGTCCTCGCCGACGACGTCGACACCGACGAGCTGGGCACTTTCACCGGTGAGGTCCCACGCGCGGCATCGCCGTCCGTGACCGCCGTGCGCAAGGCACGCCTCGGTCTACGGTCGACCGGCCTCGGGCTCGCCGTGGCCAGCGAAGGCTCCTTCGGTCCGCATCCCATGGCTCCGATGCTCAGTGCCGGCGACGAGATCCTCGCCTTCCTCGACACCACCCGGGACCTGTGCATCGTGGAGCGCCGCCTGGGCCTCACGAACTTCGCCCACACCACCGCCCGACGCCTCGATGAGACCACCGAGGCGTTCTTGGGCCGAACCGGTTTCGGCCCCCACGCGATGATCGTGCGCCCCCACACCCCAATCGATCCGCAGGACCCCGGCCCTATCAGCAAAGGCATCCGGACCCGCGCCGAACTGGCCGCCGCGATCAACGAGTGCGCCCTACGGTCGGCGGACGGCCTGGCCCGGCTGGAGACCGACATGCGCGCCCACCTCAATCCCACGCGCATGCGCGAGATCGGCCTGCTCGCCGACCGGCTCACCGACCGCCTCGCCACGCTGTGCCCCGCCTGCGGCACCCCCGGATACGGCCAGGTCGACCGAGAACCCGGCCTTCCGTGCGACAGTTGCTCTGAGCCCACATCACAGACCCTCGCCGTCATCCACGGATGCCAGCGGTGTCCTCATCGCAGCAGCCACCCCAGAGACGACGGTCGGGTCAGCACCGACCCCACGTTCTGCGACGGGTGCAATCCGTGATCGAACCCCGCGGTCCGACATCACCGACGCGACCGTCGGCAGGGCCCACCGGCGCAGACCAGACCCCAGCACGAAAGGACTGACGTGCTCGACATCGGCCTTACCACGTGGATCGTCACGATCGCCGTCATCGTGGCCCTGCTCGCCGCAGACCTGACCATCGCCGCGCTGAAACCGCACCGCGTCGGGTTCCGGGAGGCGACCGCGTGGTCGGTCTTCTACATCGCGGTGGCCCTGATCTTCGGCGTGTGGTTCACCCTGGCTCACGGCGGTGAGCTCGGCACCGAGTACTTCGTCGGCTACCTGGTGGAGAAGAGCCTGTCCGTCGACAACCTCTTCGTCTTCGTCATCATCATCACCACCTTCGCGGTACCGGTCGAGCATCAGCACAAGGTGCTGACGTTCGGCATCGTGCTCGCCCTGGCCATGCGGGCGGTGTTCATCGCACTCGGAGCCGCGCTGTTGGCACTGTTCTCCTTCATGTTCCTCGTGTTCGGCCTGCTGTTGATCTACACGGCGATCCAGTTGTTCCGGCACCGCAACGAGGACCCCGCGATCGAGGACAACTCCGTGGTGCGTCTGGCCCGGCGGGTCCTGCCGGTCACCGACGGGTTCGTCGGTGGCAGGATCTTCACCCGGGTCGACGGCCGCCGTGTGGTCACGCCGATGCTCATCGTGCTGATCGCGATCGGCACCGTCGACCTGCTGTTCGCCGTGGACTCGATCCCGGCGATCTTCGGGATCACCCAGGAGCCCTACATCGTGTTCACCGCGAACGCGTTCGCCCTGCTCGGGCTGCGCGCACTGTTCTTCCTGGTGAAGGGCTTGCTCGACCGGCTGGTGTACCTCTCGACCGGGCTGGCGCTCATCCTGATGTTCATCGGCGCGAAGCTGCTTCTGCACTGGGCCCACGTGGACCTGGACGAACGGGTCCCGGAGATCCCGACGCTGGCGAGCCTGGTGGTGATCATCGTGATCCTGGTCGTGGTCACCGTGGCGAGCCTGGCCAAGACCCGCCGCGACCCTACGGCCAAGGCCCACGCGGGCTCACTTCGCGCGCACGACGCCGAGGCCGGGCGCGAGGACACCACCGAAGAGCCGTGAGCCGGGCCGAGCGTCAAAGAACATCCATCGCCGGCCAAGGCCTGCCGCCGGCGCGGTCACGAGCCCGAGCCGGCGCGGACGACACCACGAGTCCGGCGTCGTGGGGCGCGAATTCCAGGGCATCCAACACGGGCGGCGACGCCACCGACGTCTCGACCTCGACCCCGGGTTCCTGAAGGGCGACCGACGACGGGCCTCCGCCAGTGCGGTCTTCGCACGTTCCCGAAGAACAGCCGAAGATGGCACGACGTCCGGTTCACCGAAGGAGCGGATGGTGCGCGGCACATGCGAGGCGTTCATCAGGCGCAGATTCGAGCGACGCGAACGGACCTCCGCGGCGGCCCAGCCGAGGGCGACCACAGAGCCGGACGAGTTATACGACATGAAATACGCGTGCCGAAAAACGCGATACGCACTACGGGAAGGTGGGGTAAGGTACTGGCATGCAGGAGTGGACGTTTCTCACCAACCACGCCCACGTACTGCTGTGCGTGGTGCGGGATCCCCAGGCCCGGTTGCGGGATGTCGCCGAGCAGGTGGGCATCACCGAGCGGGCCGCACAGCGCATCGTGGCGGATCTCGTCGAAGCCGGGTACCTGGAACGAGAGCGCGAGGGGCGCCGCAACCGGTACCGGATGCACGCGGAGTTGCCGCTGCGCCATCCGATGGACCGCGACACCGCCATCGGAGAACTCCTGGCCGTGCTCATCGGCACCCGCATCGACCCTGACCAGGTGGCGTGACCGCCACCGCCCACCCCTGTACGGACGCACGCGTCGCACTGGCCACCGGACACGCCGAACAGCGGACCCCGGGCCTGGTCCTCGCCGACGACGTCGACACCGACGGGCAAGAGCCTTCGCGCGCAGGAGTCCAACCACGTGATACCTCTGACCGCAACCGCCATCGCCGAGGCCACTGGAGGTCGCCTGACCGCCGGCACCGACCCCCTCCTGTGGGTCACGGCACCCGCAAGCATCGACTCACGCCGGGTCCACCCCGGCGGCCTGTTCGCCGCGCTCTCCGGCCGGCACACCGACGGGCACGACCACGCCCCGGCCGCCATCGCCGCGGGCGCGGCGCTGGTGCTCGCCTCACGGCCGGTGGCCGCCCCGGCCGTCCAGGTCGCCGATGTCACCGTCGCGCTCGGCGCGCTGGCCCGCCACGTGGCGGGCCACCTGTCGGCGACCGTCATCGGCATCACCGGATCGAACGGCAAGACCAGCACCAAGGATCTCGCCGCCCAGGTGCTGGCGCACCACGGACCCGTCACCGCCACCGGCGGTTCGTACAACAACGAACTCGGCTTCCCCCTCACGATCCTGCACGCCACCCCCGACACGCGCTACCTCGTCCTGGAGATGGGTGCCCGGGGCCGCGGGCACCTCGGCTACCTGTGCGACCTGGTCACGCCCCATGTAGGCCTGGTGCTCAACGTCGGCACCGCCCACATCGGCCAGTACCCCGACGGACAGGCCGGGATCGCCGTGGCCAAGAGCGAACTGGTCGCCGGACTCCCCGACGCCGACCACGGCGGCCTCGCCGTCCTCAACGCCGACGATCCGCTCGTCTCAGCCATGGCGGACCGCACCCGTGCCCGCCCTCTGTGGTGGAGCCACCACCCCCATCCGACGCGCGTGCACGCCCGCGACGTGCGCCTCACCCAGGACGGTCGCGCGGGATTCACCCTGTGCACCCCCGAGGGCACCGCGCCCGTCACGCTCTCGCTCACCGGTCGGCATCACATCGGCAACGCACTCGCCGTCGCGGCGACCGCTCATGGCCTGGGTCTGGACACCGCGATGATCGCCCAGGCGCTGACCGAGGCACGGCCCAGGTCCGCCGGACGTATGCAGACCATCGTCCGGGATGACGGTATTACCCTCATCCACGACGCGTACAACGCGAATCCGGACTCGATGTCGGCCGCTCTCACCGCGCTGACCTCGGTGACCGCGCGTCGCCGCATCGCGGTCCTGGGAGAGATGGCCGAGCTCGGAGAGCACGCCGCTCAAGCCCATCGCCACCTGGGCGTGCTCGCCGCACAGGCCGCTCTCGACCTCCTGGTCGTGGTCGGCGATGACCACGCCGCCCTGATCGCCGACGCCGCCCGCGCCGCATGCGACCACCTCGACATCGTCTCCGTCCGTGACGCACGGCAGGCCCACGACGTCCTCCACCGCGGCCTTCACCCCGGCGACCTCGTCTTGATCAAGGCCTCCCGGGCCGCCCGCCTCGAAGACCTCGTCGCCGCCCTCAACGACCGCTGAACCGGCCGGAGCCACGACTCGCCTGATCGCGGGGCCCGGCCGCCCGGCCGAGCCGGTCCGCGATCGCCGATCCGATCCCCTCCAGGGCGGGAAGTGATGCCACGATGACCTCGCATCCGTGCCGGTCGAAGTCATGGAGGAACCCATAGAGCCGCTGCGCGTACTGTGCGGCCGAGTCCGGTACCGCGATCACGTGCTGCGCGGAAGACGACACGGCATCACCCGCGAACTCGGGGGGAAGAAGGACACCGACCCGTTGCCCTTGCGCCGCCAGCAGTTCGGCTTCGTCGAGGACCCGGTCCGGTTCGACCAGGAGCACCCGGGCCCGCGGCGCGTAGTGCGACGGGAACTGGCCTGGAACCCGGACAGCGCTCTTGGCCCGCACCGACACGGCACGGCCCAGTACGTGCTCGAGGTCCTCTCGACTCACACCACCGGGGCGCAGGATCGCCGGCTCACCCGTGAGATCGACGATGGCGGACTCGACGCCGACCGAGCACGGGCCACCGTCGAGCACATAGTCGACGTCCGCGCCCAATCCCGCATGGACATGACGGGTCGTCGTAGGGCTGACCTCGCCGAAGCGGTTGGCCGAGGGCGCCGCCACCCCGCCGCCGAAAGCCGTCAGCATCTTCAAGGCGACCGGATGGTTCGGCACCCGCAGCGCGATGGTGTCGAGGCCACCGGTGACCACACGGGGAACACGGGCCGCCCGCCGAAGCACCAGCGTCAGCGGGCCCGGCCAGAAGCGTTCGGCGATGAGGTGCGCCGTGTCGGGCACGTCGGCCGCCCATTCAGCGAGCTGGTGCGCGCCGCCGAGGTGCACGATCAGCGGATGCGTCGTCGGCCGCCCCTTCACCGTGAAGACACGTTCCACGGCGCCGACATTCTCGGCATCGGCGCCGAGCCCGTACACCGTCTCGGTGGGGAACGCGACCAGACCGCCCGCACCCAAGGTGCGAGCGGCGCACTCGATGTGGTCGAGTACGAGTTCGGGTTGGTCCGAAATCACCGTTCACCCCTCGTAACAACAATCTGACACACCGACATTCAGCGTGATCGGTTACCGTGCTGTATGCCGTCGGCTCTCCCGGGGAGTAGCGCTCTCAGCCTATCCTCGCTGGGCGCTGCAGCGTCCAGACGGACGACGGCCCCGCCCCTGCGCTCCGGCGACACCGAAGCCGACGCGCCCAAGAAGTGACAGAGGCCGCGCGGGGGCCGCCGACCTGTCGGGCCGCCTCACGACTCGGGGAGCCCTGCATCTTCGGGGTGTGAGTCTTCACCGCGTGCTCTCTTGTGTCTGGTCGGTCTCGTCCAGTTCCAGGTGGGCCTGGGCCGCGCCGGGCGGGGACACATCGAGCACGTAGTCGCCGAAGCGGCGGATGTGCGCGCTCATGTACGGGGCCAGACAGGCCACGTCGGGCCCGTAGACGCGGTGGCCCTCGTTCCTGAGCTGGGTCAGGGCCGCGGTGATGGCCACGGCGTTGTAGAAGATCACGCAGTTGGCCAGCAGTTCGTTGAACTTGACCAGCAGCTCCATGTGGTCGGGGTCGTTGTCGGCCAGGGTGCCGTTGTTGCCGAACCGCAGCCAGGAGGAGAACCCGTGGAAGGCCTCCACCCGGTTGGTGACGGCGGTGATGCCCTCGCGCAGCTCGGGTTCGTTGAGGTAGCGCAGCAGCACGGTGGTGCGCATCGCCCGCCCCAACTCACGGAACGCCCGGTACAGCCGGTTCTTCTTGGACTCGTTGCTCAGGCGGCGCAGCAGCACCGAGCTGGACAGCCGTCCCTCCTTGATGGACAGCACGGTGCGCATCAGGTCGATCCAGTGGGTGCGTATGAGTTTCCAGTTGATGACCGCGTCCTCGCCGAACAGCGCATCGATGTGGCGGTAGCGGGCGTTGGCGCTGGGGCGGTAGAAGACCAGGTCCTTCCAGTTGCGGATACGGGGCAGCAGCTCCACCCCCAGCAAAGCGGCCAGTCCGAAGGCCGGCAGGGACTGGCCCTGGGTGTCGGCGTGGAGCGTCTCGGGCTCCAGGCCGCTCTCCTGGCGCAGCAGTCCCTCGAAGATGTAGACGGCCTCCCACACCCCGCACGGAATGAAGTGGGAGAACAGCGCGATATAGGAATCGGCGATGTGCCGGTAGGCGATCCCCCCGTACCCGCCATACCGCACGCTCGTCTCCGCCAGGAGGTTGTCGTCCCAGGTGTCGATCTGGGTGCCGTCCGCCCCCACCCGTGAGCCATCGCCCCACCAGTAGGTGACGTCCAGGCAGCTGAAGGCGTTGACCACATCGGCGCTGGCCCGGTTCAGCTTGTGCGCGGTGACGTGCTCGCGGGCGGGCCCGGCGATCTCGTGCGGCGAGAGCCCGCCGCGCAGGTGACGCGACATCTGGTGCGGCCCCAGGTTGGTGCCGTAGGTGAAGCCGATGACCGAGTAGCGGCCCAACGGGTCCTTGATCTTGGGGTCCGACCCCGACAAGGGCCCGAAGTGGCGGTACCAGCCGATCCAGTGCGCGGTCCGGGTGACGATGTCCAACAGCCCGACCTCGTCCATGCGCTCGGTGACCGCGGCCTCCAGCGCGAGCGCGGAGGCGGTGCGCTCGCGGCCGCGGCGCCGCTTGAGCGTGGGCACCCCGTCCTCGTCGATCGCCAGGTCGGCGTTGTCAGGGTAGGCGGCGTCCGTGCGCGCGGCGTGCGCGTCCAGCAGGCCCCGGACCATGTCGCACAGCCCGTCGGCCGTGTCGGGGATGCCCGCCTCGGCGCAGTAGGCGGCGATCTTGCCCTGGGCCTCCTCGGCGCTCATGAGCTGGTCCAGGAAGCTGGCGTAGGAGTCGGCCCCCACCACAGCCACGTCCCCCGTGCGCAGCTCCGAGGCCAGGTAGGAGAACACGCACACCTCCAACTGGCGGCGCACGAAAACCCCCGGCCGACCGCGCTCGCGGATCGTCTTGGCCCAGTGCTCGGAGACGAAGGAGGTATCCAACGCCTCGCAGCCCTCCAGATGGTCAGGGACATACTCACCGCGTAGGTGCCGGTTGGCGCGGATGAACGCCACCGCCCGCAGCACCGAGTCATCAGCGCTGGTGGGCTTGAGCTCCAACACCTCCAGCAGCTCGAACAGCGCTGCCCGGTGGGAGCGGTAGAACCCCGCCATCAGGCCCGTGTAGTTGTTGCCGTGGTGGGCGGAGATCTCCTCGTGCTCCTGCGAGACCTTGGCGACGCCGCCGGCGTCGGCGAGCGGTTTGAGCATCAGCTCCCCGGCCCGCTCGCACACCGCCGACTCCGCCCACGCGGCGGCCTCGCCGTGGGCGTGGGCCTCCCGGGCTCCCGAGAGCATACGGCCGAACACGCCCCACAGCCGTTCGGTCTCGGCCCGCTGGCGTTCGCGGATCTCCTGCAGGCGCTCGCGCCCCTTCTTGTGGATCGCCGCCATCCGGCGGCAGAACATGCCCGCGACCTCATCGCGAGCCCGCACCCGGGCCACGTGGACCAGGCTGACCACCAACGCGATCCGCTTGTCATCGTTGAACTTGCGCAGTTGGGAGATATCCAGCACCCGCGCCTCAGCGGCGAAGTGCTCGACCTTGGCCTTGGGAACCTCTTCCAGCCACACCTGGGTCGGCCCGAGCAGGTCCAGGTCGCGCAGGTGCCGCAGGTGCTGCTTGAACCGCGACAGCGACGGGCGGCGCGCGGACTGTTTGAGGTCGTCGGCCGGGGAGGTGCGCCGTCCCGCAGGGACCTGGAGCAGCCCTTCCATCCGGGCGATGTCGTCGTCCCCCATGCGCTTGGTGATGCCGAAGAAGAACTCGTAGTTGACCTCGGCTCGCACCCGCGCGGCCATCTTGTCCAAGACGGTGAACCCGGGCAGCTCGAAGCTGTTGCGCGTCAGCTCCTCCAAGGCGACGTTGATCAGGTCGGCCGGGTTGTCCTTGACCCGCGCCTCGGCGCGCATGGTCTCCTCGGCCAGGACACGTGCGGCCTCGCGGTCGCTGTTGACGCCCTGGCGGTCGCGGACCAGTGCCCGGTGGTGGCGCCGGGTCCGGTCCGAATCGTGGGCACACTCCACATCGGCGGCCAGGTCCAGGCGGCTGCGCACATGACCAACTACAGCGTCGGGGACCTCGTCCATGCGGGGGAAGTACCCCAGCCGTTGGAAGGCCTTGAGCTGGACCACCAGCGCGAGCAGGTGCTCATCGGAGCGGGTGGCGCGCTGGGCCCACTCGATCTCCTTTGGTGAGGGGGTGAAGACGTCGTACAGCTCCTGGGGCGGCACGCTCTTCTTGAACCGGGGGTAGGCGGTGCGGTCGATCGACGCCATCGGTCCTGCCTTGACTACGAAGCGGAAGTGGCGCGGACAACCTAGCGCTACTCGGTGCAGCGTGTCCGGGAAGTAGTCAAACCGTCACCATCAGGTTCAAGCCCAGGGCCTATTGCCGATCCGTCACGTATTCCGGTCGCCCCCCCTGTTCACCGAGGTGGTGGGCCACTCCCCCGCCGAGCACGCCGCGGTCGGCGCCGACGTCGACTTCACCGAGTCGGATCGGTTGTTGCCGCATCCGGTCTACGCCGTGCAGGGGTGGGTGTCGGTGGTGTGCCCGGGCCCGCGCACCGGTGACCGGTTGCGTGAACTGGTGGGTGCGGCCTGGCGGCGGGCGGTGGCGCGCCATCAGGCGCGAACCACTGGGCAGGTACCCTAGGAAAAGTTACAAATGGGGTGAGTGGTGGGAAGTAACCGGCTTCGCTCGGTGTTGTGATCGCCGAATCGAGTGTGTGCGGCGGTGGTCGTCCGGCGTCGTCGAAGTCGGCGCTCATCGACCGGGAAGGGGCCTTGGAGTTGAACGATGGCGAGCCCGAACAGGATGAGCGGGTCCCGGATGAAACGCTCCCCCGGGACCGGGGCCAGGACAGGGAGCGGGTCTTGGCCCTGCCTTTGGTCGAGGGTCTGGTGACGTTGGGTTCCGAGGACGCGCCGGTGTGCTCGGACGGAATCTGTCTCTGAGCGGGGATGACATTGAGAATCGAAGTATGGTCCGACATCGTCTGCCCGTGGTGCTACATCGGCAAGCGTCGTCTGGAGCGGGCGTTGGCGGACTTCGAGCACGCCGAGGAGGTCGAGATCCTCTGGCGTAGCTTCCAGCTGGACCCCACCTTCCCCCAGGGGGTGAGCGAGCCGGTCTATGACTCCCTGGCCAAGAAGATGAACGCCCCACGCGAGCAGGTTCAGGCCATGACCGAGCAGGTCCAGCAGGTGGCCGCCCAGGAGGGGTTGCGCTATGACTTCGCGGGCGGGGTCATGGTCAACACCTTCGACGCCCACCGGTTGACCCACCTGGCCCGTGAGCACGGTCTGGGTGATGCGGCGCACGAGCGGCTGATGAACGCCCAGTTGGTGCAGGGGCGTGTGCTCAACGACGTGGACACCCTGGTGGAGCTGGCCGGCGAGATCGGTCTGGACACCGAGCGGGCCCGCACCGTGTTGGAGGGCGACCAATACGCCGACCAGGTGCGCGCCGACATCGAGGAGGCCCGCCGCCTGGGCGCCACGGGTGTGCCCTTCTTCGTGCTGGACCGGGCCTTGGGGATCTCCGGAGCCCAGCCGCTGGAGGTCTTCAGCGCGGCGTTGGACAAGGCCTACGCCCAAAAGGGCTGATCGAGGGGTTCACCTGCGAACGCGTGAGGGGGCCGGCGTCCCGGGCAGGGCGGCGGCCCCCTTCGTCGTATCCGGTCCCGGGGGGCGAGGGTGCTTTCGCTCGGATGGGGGCGGTGCCCCGTCCCCGTGCGGGGAGGCGGGGCACCGGACCATGTGGCCCGGGTCCCTACTGGATGGGGATCTGGGGGATCTCACCGAAGGCGCCCGCGTACAGGGTCATCTCGGCGACGTCGGTGGCCGGGGCGGGAAAGACCGCCAGGGCCAGGTACTCCTCGCCCGGGCTGAGGGTGTGGATCTCGTCGGCGAAGTCCTCGTACTCCTCCTCGCCGGTGCTGATGCGGATCACGTAGCGGATCAGTCCGGAGTCGGCCTCCTCCAGACGGAAACCGCCCATGGTGCCCTCGGCGTACTGGGCGGGGCTGCCCGGCAGGCGCGCCTCGTCACCCTCCAGGTCCGCCTCCAGATCGCTCAGGGTGGAGTTCTGGAACCCCACCACCTGGAACAGGTAGGCGCCGTCGCGCACCAGCGGGTAGACGTTCAGGTCGATGTCGTTGTGGGAGACGGTGGTGTGCACGTCCATCTCCTCGAAGTAGGGGGCCGGGTCGGCCACGTGGCGTTGGGCGGCGTCCAGGCCTTCGGTGTCCTCGCTGTCGGTGGCGTCCATGGGCACCTCGTAGAAGAACTCCACGCGGCGGTTGCGGGCGCGGGCCTCCTCGTCGTCGTCCCCGCCCTCCTGGGCCAGGAGTTCGTCGGCGCCGCGCCCCTCGGTGGCGAAGGTGAAGCCCTGCCCCAGTTCCTCTTCGATGAGTTCACGGGCGGCCTGGGCCCGCTCCTGGGACAGGGTCTGGTTGTGGCTGTCGGAGCCGGTGGAGTCTGTGTGGCCGATGACGGTGATCTCGGTGCCCTGGGCCAGGTTCTCGCGCAGGGAGGCCGCGGTCTGGCGGATGGTCTCGGCCGCCTCGTCGGTGGGGTCGGCCTCATCGACCTCGAACATGTTGTCCGAGTGCAGGGCGATGGTCTCCTGGTCACCGGAGCGGGTGGTGGAGGCGATGGGGCTGTCGACGAAGCTCTCCATGGACTGGCGGTAGGCGTCCACGTCCAGGCCCGGTTCGGGTACGTCCTCGGGGTAGAAGATCTCCTCGGGCAGCTCGCCCTGTTCCCAGGTGTCGGGGTCGATGTGGTCGTAGACGTTGGGTTCGGGTGCTTCGGTGAACTCGTCGACGTGGGTGATGGGGACCCCGGGGACGTAACCCAGTCCGGCGCCGGTGAAGGTGAGGGTCCGCACGTTCTCGCTGGGGGCGGGGAAGTAGCGGCGCATGGGCAGGGGCAGACCTTCGTGGGTGGGCAGGAAGGGGTCGCCCTCCTCGAAGTAGGTGCCGTAGTTCTCGCCGTGCTCTTCGTTGTTCAACACCCGAAGGACCTCGCCGGAGAGCGGGTCGACCATGCGGATGGGGGCCACGGCGCTGGTGACGGTGCCGGGCAGGGGTTCGAGGATGTTGTGGGTGACGTCGATCATCATGTACTCGCCGTTGGATTCGAGTGCGTTGATGACGACCTCGAAGGCGACGTCGTTGCCGTCTTCGACGAACATGCGGCCCTGGCGGGTGTAGGGAAGTTCCGGTGCGGGGCTCTCTTGGGCCTGTTCGGGGCTCTCCTGGGTCGGGGGCCCGTCCTCACCGTCGGTGAGGTCGCGGACCAGACCACAGGAGCTCAGGGCCAGGCTCAGCGCCAGAGCCGCGCCGATCGCGCCGAGGGCTCGTTGGGACATGTGCGGGGGCTCCTTGTGCGTCTTCGGCCGTTGGGGAGGGCCGGGGGTTGTGGATCGCTTTGCCGCTCAGACGCTTGGGAGCCGATTCTGGTTCGGTAAGCGGGCAAAAGGGCTCGGGCCGATGGTGGCCCCGGGGCCCGCACCGAAGACACGGTATTCGGTTGGGAGGGTGACCGGTTTCGGTCGCGGCCTTGGGGTGGGCGGTGGTGGTGGGCCATGGCGCGCCGGGCGGGGAGGTGCTTCGATGTTGTGGGGCGGTTCCCCCGGGTGGGTCGTCCCCGGCGAGGGAGGGTGGGCGTGTGGATGTGACACAGGTGGTGTTCGGGTTCGTTCCGGTGCTGGCCGTGGTGTTGACGGGCCTGTTCGCGGGGTTGTTCCTGGGTTTTTCGATGGCGGTGATGCCCGGCCTGGCCAGGGCGCGGGACCAGGCGATGGTGGAGTCGATGCAGCGCATCAACTCCGCCATCCTCAATCCGATGTTCGCGCTGGTGTTCGTGGGTGCGCCGGTGGCGGTGCTGGGCTCTACGGCGCTCTTGTTCGCGGCCGGCGCGCACCACTCGGCGCTTTGGACGGGGGTGGGGTTGGCGGCGTTGGTGGTGGCGGTGGCCGTCACCTTCACGGTGAACGTTCCGCGCAACAATGCCTTGGACGCCGTGGGGCCGGCCGCCAAGGCGGAGGATGTGGCGGCGGCGCGGTCCGCCTTCGAGCCGGTGTGGGTGCGCTGGAACAATGTGCGCACCCTGATGTCGGTGGTCGCTTTGGTGTGCTGTGTGGTGGGTTTGTCCCTGCGCTGAGGTGGGCCCTGAACAGTTGCGTGAGTGGACCGAAACCCCGGGGGTGTGGTCGTTCAGGGCACGGAGGCGGGAGTGGGGATGGGGCCGGCCCGGCCCAGCCCCGCCAACAGGGCGTCGACGTCGCGCACGCAGCCTCCGCAGCCGGTGGTGGCACGGGTGTGTTCGGCGATGGCCTGGCGGGTGCGGGCCCCCTGCGACCAGGCCTGTTCGATCTCCTCTGCTCCCACCGCGTTGCACCGGCACACCGGGGCCGGGGCGGGGGTTCGCTCATCGGTGGTCGGCAGGGGGCGTCCCTGGACCAGGGCGAGGCGGTCGGCGGGTACGGGCGCGGCGGTGTCGTAGAGCTGGGACAGGGTGGCCGCGGCCTCGGGGAAGCCGAGTAGGACCGCGCCCACCACACGCTCGTGGCGCACCGACAACTTGGCGTAGCGGCCCCCGTGGGGGTCGCTGACGGTGACGGTCTCCACCTGGGGGCCCTCGTCCTCTTCTTGGACGCGGCCGAACGCGGTCAGTTCGATGCCCTGGGCCTTGAGGCGTGTCTGTGGGCGGGCGCCCCGGTAGCGGGCGCCCGGTTCGGCTCCGGTGAGGCGATGGGCCAGTACCGCGGCCTGTTCCCAGCCCGGTCGGATCAGCCCGGCCCCTCCCCCGGGGTGCTGGGCGCAGTCGCCGATGGCGTGGACACGGCTGTGCGAGGTGGTCAGGTGGTCGTCGACCACGACACCGTGTTCGACCTCGATACCGGCGTCCTTGGCCAGTTCGACGTTGGCGCGCACCCCCGCGGTGACCATCAGGGCGTCACCGGCCAGGACACGGCCGTCGTCCAGTTCCAGGCCGGTTGTGGGGATCCATCGGTGGGCCACCCGCCAGGAGTGCACGCTCACGCCCAGATCCTGGTAGAGGCGGGCCAGGATGTGGGCGGCCGGTCGGTCGATCTGGCGGCGCATGATCCAGGGCGAGGACTCCACCAGGCTCACCCGGGCGCCGCGCTCGACCAGGCCGCGGGCGGTTTCCAATCCAAGGACGCCGCCGCCCAGGACCACCACGGGTGCGCCCGGGCGGACCAGGGACAGCGCGCGTTCGCAATCGTCCAGGTCTCGTAGGGCGCACACCCCCGTGCCGGGGGTGTTGTCGGGGGTGTTGACGCCTGGGATGGGTGGCAGGGCGGCGCGGGCTCCGGTGGCCAGGACCAGGTCGTCGAAGTCCAGGTGGGTGCCCTCGTCCAGTTCCACGCGTCCTCGTGTGGTGTCGACGCGGGTGGCGGTCACGCCGGTGCGCACGTTCACCCCGGGGGTGTGGGGTATGGGCAGTCGGATCTGTTCGGGGGTGTGGGTGCCGGCCAGGACCTGTGGGAGCAGGACCCGGTTGTAGGCGGGGTGGTGTTCGGCGCCCACCACGCGCAGGTCCACCCGGGTGCCGTCGGGGTCCAGGCGGGCGATCTCCTCTGCCAGACGTGCGCCGACCATGCCGTTGCCGATGACCACGATCCGGCGCGGGGACGGGTGGGGGCTCACGGGGTTCCTCCGGTCGGTGGGGTCGGGGCCGGTTCCAGGCGCACGGCGGCGACCTTGAACTCGGGCATGCGGCTGGTGGGGTCCAGGGCGGGGTGGGTGAGGTTGTTGGCGGCCTGGGCCCCGGCGTAGTGGAAGGGCATGAACACCGTGTCCAGGCGGGCGGTGGGGTCAAGGCGTACCCGGGCCAGGGTGGTGCCGCGCCGGGAGGTCAGGTGGGCCCAGTCGTTGTGGGTGAGTCCGGCGCGCGCCGCGGTGTCGGGGTGCACCTCCACATACGCCGAGGGTTCGGCGTCGGTGAGTTCGCGAACGCGGCGGGTCTGGGCGCCGGACTGGTAGTGGCCCATGAGGCGGCCGGTGGTGAGGATGAGGGGGTGGTCCTGGTCGGGTTCCTCGGCCGGTGGGCGGTGATCGACGGGGGTGAAACGGGCGCGCCCGTCGGGGTGGGCGAAGGAGTCCAGGAACAGGCGGGGGGTGGTGGAGCCGTCTTGGGGAAGCGGCCAGTAGAGTGCCTGCTCGCCGTCCAGGCGTTGGGGGCTCAGCCCGGAGTAGTCGGCCGCTCCGCCGGCGGAGGCGGCGCCCAGTTCGCTCAGGATGGTGTCGGGGTCGGTGGGAAAGGCCGTGTGGGGGTGGCCCAGACGGGTGGCCAGGGAGTTGAGGACGTGCAGGTCGGTGCGTACCCCCGGTGGTGGCGGTGTGGCGCGGCGTCGGCGTAGGACGCGTCCTTCGAGGTTGGTCATGGTGCCCGATTCCTCGGCCCATTGGGTCACGGGCAGGACCACGTCGGACATGGCGGCGGTCTCGGACAGGACGAAGTCGGCGGTGACCAGTAGGTCCAGGGATCGTAGGCGTTGGTGTACGTGGGTGGTGTGGGGTGCGGACACGGCCGGGTTGGCGCCGAAGAGGAGCATGGCGCGGGGTCCGCCCGGGGTGCCCAGGGCGTCGAGGAGTTCGAAGGCGCTGCGACCCGCTCCAGGCAGGTCTTGGGGGTCCATGCCCCACACCTGGGCCACGTGGGCGCGTGCGGTGGGGTCGTCGATGTGACGGTAGCCGGGTAGTTGGTCGGCTTTTTGTCCGTGTTCGCGGCCGCCTTGGCCGTTGCCCTGGCCGGTGATGCACCCGTAGCCGGAGCCGGTGCGGCCGGGTAGGCCCAGGGCCAGGGCCAGGTTGATCCAGGCGGAGACGGTGTCGGTGCCCTTGGTGTGCTGTTCGGTGCCGCGTCCGGTCAGGACGTAGGCCGATCGCTCGCGTGCGGCTCGGCCGAGCAGGTCGGCGGTGGCGCGGATCTGGGCGGCGGGTACCCCGGTGACGGGTTCGGCGTGTTCGGGCCACCAGGCGGCGGCTCGCTGCCAGGCGGTGTCGAAGCCGCTGGTGCGGGTCTGGACGAAGTCGGGGTCGCCCCATCCTCTGGTGAGGGTGGCGTGCAGCAGGCTCAGGGCCAGGGCGGTGTCGGTTCCCGGGCGTGGGGCCAGGTGGAGTCCGCCGTTGTCCAGGGCGGTGCGTGCGGTGGCGGTGCGGCGCGGGTCGATGACCACCAGGCGGGGTGCGCTCAGGTGTCCCATCATCGGTGGCATGGTCTCGGCCGGGTTGGCGCCGGCCAGCAGGACCACGTCGGCGTGGGCGAGGTCGGTCAGGGGGAAGGCCATGCCGCGGTCCAGACCGAAGGCGCGGTTGCCGGCGGCCGCCGCGGAGGACATGCAAAAGCGGCCGTTGTAGTCGATCTGGGAGGTGCCCAGGGCCAGTCGGGCGAACTTGCCCAGGAGGTAGGACTTCTCGTTGGTCAGTGCTCCGCTGCCGAAGACCGCGACGCTGTCGGGGCCCGATTCGGTGCGCAACGAGAGGAGTCGTTGGACGATGTGGTCCAGGGCGGTGTCCCAGTCCACTTCGCGCAGGGGTGAGGTGCGGTCCTTGCGCATCAGGGGGCGGGTGAGTCGGTCGGGGGTGTTGAGGACCTCGGTGGAGGTCCAACCCTTGCGACACAGGCCTCCCCGGTTGGTGGGGAAGGGGGCGGGTCGCACGGTCAGGGTCCCTTGAGGGGTGGGGCTCAGGTCCATGGCGCATTGCAGGGCGCAGTAGGGGCAGTGGGTGCGGGTGGCCTGGTCGGAGGGGGCGGTCATCGTGTGGCCGTTCCGGTGGGCGAGGTGGTGTGCGGGCGTAAGTAGACCAGGTACGTCAGGGCCGCGCACACCAGGTAGAACACCGCGAAGGCCGCGAAGGCGGGTGCGGTGGATCCGGTGGCGGCGAAGGACTCGCGGAAGGTGACGTTGACGCCCACCCCGCCCAGGGCGCCGACCGCTCCGATGAGTCCGAGCATGGAGGAGGAGGTGTCCCTGGTGCGTTCCAGGGCCTGTTCGCGGGGTTCTCCGGCGGCGATGGCGTCCTTGGCCCTGGCCGCGTGGATGGTGGGGATCATCTTGTAGGTGGAGCCGTTGCCCAGGCCGGTGAGGGTGAACATCACCGCGAACGCGCCGACGAAGAGCGTGAGGTGGGAGCCCTGGGCGGCGAGCAGGAGCACTCCGGCGCACACGGCCATGGCGGTGAACACCCACAGGGTGAGGCGGGCTCCGCCCAGGGAGTCGGCCCATCTGCCGCCCACCGGGCGTAGCAGGGAGCCGATGATCGGGCCCAGGACGGCGATCGCGGCCGAGGTGAGGGGGGTGAGTCCGAACTGGGTCTGCAACAGCAGGGCGAAGGCGAAGCCGGTGCCGATGAAGGATCCGAACGTGCCGATGTAGAGCACCGACATGATCCAGAAGTGGCGGTCCTGGATGGCCGAGAGTCGGGCGCGGGTGTGGCTTGGGACGTGGGGCAGGTTGTTCATCGATCGCAGTGCCCACCAGGCCACCAGCAGGATCAGCGGGGCGTAGAACAGGGGCACCAGGTGTGCGGCCGAGGTGGTGAACAGGGCGATGACCGCCAGTCCCACCAGTTGGACGGTGGCCACCCCGATGTTGCCGCCTCCGGCGTTCAACCCCAGGGCCCGCCCCTTTTCGCGTTCGGGGAAGTAGGAGTTGATGTTGGCCATGGAGGAGGAGAAGTTGCCGCCGCCCAGCCCCGCGGTGGCGGCCAGGGTCAACATCAGCCAGAACGGGGTGTTCGGGGCCTGGATGAGGAAGAACGCGGCCGTGGTGGGCACGATCAGCAGTGTGGTGGACACGATGGTCCAGTCGCGTCCACCGAACAGGGGTACGGCCAGGGTGTAGGGCACCCGCAGCAGGGCGCCGACCAGGGTGACCACCGACAGCAACAGGAACTTCTGCTCCGGTGTGGTGGAGAAACCGTGCTCGGGGGTCATGAACAGCACCAGTACCGACCAGATCGACCAGACCGAGAAGCCGACGTGTTCGGAGGCGATGGAGGCCCACAGGTTGCGGTGGGCCACCCTGCGGCCGGCGCTCTCCCAGAAGGTGTGGTCCTCGGGGTCCCAGTGGGTGATCGGGCCGGGTCCGATGCGTGGGGCTCGCACGCCGGTGTGAGCGCTCATGATCGGTGCCTTCCTGTGCGAGGGCTGCTTGTCGTGGCCGACGGTAGGAAGCGGGGGTTACCGGGACGTGTCGTGAGGTAACGCGCGGGAAACAGTGGGCTCACCCGGTCTGGGCGCCGGTGGTGAGAACGGTGGTGGCGTGCCCCTTGTGGGAGGGGGACAGCGCGGGGCCGGATGTGAAACGGTGTCGGGGTGAGCCCATTCGTGGAATCCTTCGACCCCGTCACGGCCTCC
Source organism: Nocardiopsis sp. NPDC006832 (assembly GCF_040635885.1). Taxonomy (NCBI): domain Bacteria; kingdom Bacillati; phylum Actinomycetota; class Actinomycetes; order Streptosporangiales; family Nocardiopsidaceae; genus Nocardiopsis; species Nocardiopsis sp. NPDC006832. The sequence goes on from NZ_JBEYLC010000004.1 coordinate 170,151, forward strand.
CACCCTGACCTGGCCGCTTGGACGGCGATCTTCACCGCGGGGCAGGGCGAGCTGTCGGGTGGGGCCCCTCGGGCCGAGGACCTGGCGGTGCGGTTGCGTTCGCGGCGGGCCGGTCAGGGGTGGCGGTGGGCCTCGCGTCTGTCGGCGGGGGATCCGGTGGTGGGGGTGGCCGAGCTGCGAGGACAACCCCACGATGAGCGGATCGGGTTCCTGCGACTGTTCGTGGCCCCCCTGGCCCGCCGCATGGGTATGGGGAGCGAGCTGCGCGAGACGGTGGTCGAGCGGGCTCGGGCGTTGGGCATGGAGCGGCTCCAGAGCACCGTGCTGGCCGGTGAGCCGGGTGAGCCCTTCGCTCGGGCCAGCCCCTACCTGCGCACCCTGTTGCGGTTGGAGTTGCAAAAGCAGTACCTGGACGAGGCCACGCTGCGGCGCTGTTGGTCGCTGGCGGCCACCCCGGCACGCGGTTATCGGCTCACCCATTGGGAGGGGCCCGCCCCCGAGGAGTTGGTGCGCTCGTTCGGGAGGGTGATGGGGCATCTGTTGGACGCGCCCGGAGCGGCGTTGCAGATGGTGGCCCGGTCCTGGGGGCCGGCGCAGGTGCGCGAGTGGGAACGCAAGATCACCGAGGACGGTTCACGTCTGGTGGTGGGCGCGGCGCTGGATCGGATGTCGGATCAGGTGGTGGCGGCCACCGTGTGCACGGTCACCGGTGGTGTGGTGGCCGATCAGCACGACACCGCGGTGATGCCGGCCCATCGTCGTCGGAAGCTGGCCAGCCGGGTCAAGGCCACCCAGGCGCTGCGGGTGCACGATCTGTTCCCGCACGTGCGGGCGCTGGCGGTGACCATCAACCAGGAGAACGCGGCGATGCTCGCGGTCAACCGGTCGTTGATGTATGAGCGGGTGGCCGAGCGTTTGCTGGTGGAGGAGTGCCTGGCGGCGCGCTGAGCACCTGGGTGGGGGTCTGGGGTCAGCGCTGGTTCTTCTTGGCGCTGGAGGCGCCGAAGCACAGTGCGAACATCACGCCGAAGGCGATGCCCATGGCCACGCTGTCGAAGAGCAATCCGAAACACAGGCCCAGGGCCACCCCCAGACCCAGGTTCATGCCCTGCCCGTACTTGCCGCCCATGTTCCCTCTTCCGTTCGGTGTCCCTGATCCGACGTCGTCGGCTCCCGTCGGGTTCCCGACGCCGTGTGTGCGCGCCCCGGGCGGGGCGCACACACGGTGGCTCAGACGCCGAAGGCCTCCGGGTAGCGGATGGTCCCGCGCGGTGTGGGCCGTGAGGGGTCCAGGGCCAGGGCCATCATGGCCTCGTCGGGCACCTCGAAGGGGGCGCGCACACCGAACCCGGAGGCCGGGGTGAAGCCGAACCTTGGGTAGTAGTCGGCGTGTCCCAGTACCAGGACGAGGTTCTCGCCCATCCGCTGTGCGCTCTCCAGACCGGTACGGATGGCGGCCGAACCGGCGCCGGTGCGCTGGAAGGCGGGCAGGACCGAGCACGGGGCCAACGCCAGCGCGGGGGCGCCGTCCACGTGACAGCGCGTGAACAGGGCGTGGCCCACGACTCGACCTTCGTCGGTCTGGGCGAGGATCGACAATCCCTCGATCCAGGCCTGGGCGTCGGCGCGCAGGGCCTCGACCAGGTCGGCCTCGGCCTCGGTGTCGAAGGCCGCCGCGTTGATGGCGTGGATGGCGCCGATGTCGGCACCGGTCTCGGGTCGGGTGGACCAGGTTCGTGTGGGGTCGGACAACTCAAGGACCTTTGCTCGTGGGGCCCCGTCGTCTGTTCAGCTCAGGGCCCGGTGTTCGGGGACGTTGTGGGCGCTGCTCGTGGCGGCACCGGCTCTGAGGGGCATCGACTCACCCGTATCTCGGTCTGCGGTGGCCGGCTCTCGGCTCCGCGCCGGTCAACGTTAACAGTGGTCTCGCTGTTGCCCGAAGCGGTTTTTCCCAGACCCGACGCGGAACCGCTCGGCGGGCTACCGTGTCTTATTCGTGGGGCTTTCCGGGTCGGTGAGAGTCCTGGTGACGACGGTGGAGGATGACGCGGTGGAGTTGTTCGAAGAGGGTGCCAAGGTCTTGACCCAGGAGATGGTCAAGGGCGGATGGACCGTGGTGCAGGCCTGGGTCACCCGCCTGTTCAAGGGTGATGCGGCCAAGAAGCAGGAGGCCTTGAGCGAGTTGGAGCGCTCCCGAGCGGATCTGGAGGAGGACCCCACGCTCCTGGAGGATATGCAGCAGGAGTGGAAGACCCGGCTGCGCCGTCTGCTGCGCGAGGACCCCCAGGCCGCGACCGAGCTGCGCGCCCTGTTGGACGAGGTGGCTCCCCAGCGGGGCGGGGACACCATCGTCAACACCGCCCGTGACATCGGGGGTGGCAGCTTCGTGATCCAGGCCGGGCACGTGCACGGCGGTATGCACGAGTACAAGGGCGACCACGTCGACATGAGTGGCGCGCGGGCCCAGGGGGACATCATCGGTACTCAGTACAACGACGGGTCCCGGGACCGTGAGGACTGAACGGGTGGGTGCTCAGCGCGCCGACAGGCTCAGCTGAGAGCCCCTCTCCTCGAACCGGGCGAGCTCGGGTTCGGGTGCCACGGCCAAAGGTCCGCCCAACCCGATTCCGGCCGGGTGTTCCCACATCGCGAAGGGCTCGATCACGCGGTCGAGCCTGCCATGGGTCGGCTCGGTGGAAAACCCTTTGTGTGTTGCTCGTGCGCCTTTGTAGGTTGCTCGTGGACCCATCGTCGTGAGGACAACAGAGGAGACGGCGCCGCGTGACCCCACCTGCTCTTGAGACCTGACATCTTTCGCTCTTCTTGAAGCCGGCCCTGGTGTCGGCTCTGCCGGGCCGCTCTCGCGCGCCCGGTGAATCAGCGTTCGAGGCCGCGCGTAATCGGTCTCGTGTCAGGTCTAGAGAGTGCTGTGTCTTCTCAACCTCATATCGTGCTGCCCTGGGTGGTCCGTCGTACCCGGTTGCCGCTGCTGTCGATGCGGTGCCCGAACTGTCGGGCCGGGTCGTTCACCACCGGACAGGGCAGGTTCCGTGTCAACGCCAATGGCAAGCTGCTGGACGTGTGGCTGTTGGTCCGCTGTCTTGCGTGTGATCACACGAGCAAGCTGGCCGTGCACGAGCGAGCGGCGGTCGGGTCCTTCGATCCGGCGACGCTGGATGGCTACCTCGCCAACGATCCGGGGGCGGTGGCGTCCTGGTTGTTGGATCCGCTCATGGCCCGGCGTCACCGCTTCGCCCTGGACTGGGAGGGGGCCTGGCGGTTGGAGGTCCCACAGGCCGGGTTCGATGAGCGGTGGCCGGTCCGAATCCGGGTCCACTTTCGGGATCCGGTGCCGGTGCGCCGTGATCGGCTCATCGCCCAAGGGTTGGGGCTGAGCCGCAACGAAGTGCGGTCTCGGGTCAAGTGCGAGGCCTCGTTGCGTCGTTCGACGGTCGCCGGGTTCACCTTCGTCTTGATGCCCCGGGACTGACCGGGGGCACGTGCGAGGGGTGAACATCACATCCGGTGGTGGCTCCGTGGGAATGGGGTCGCCACCGGATGACCGAATAGGATTCTGGTTGTTGTGGCCGACAAAGCTACTCACCGGTAACATTGGTGCATGAGCCAAGATCGCCCCGTCGAAGAGTACGAGTTCGACCGGGACACCCGTGTCCACAAGAGCGCCGATGGCGGGTTCACCGCCACCCTCACCGATGGGTGGACCACCTTCACCTCCCATCCCAACGGTGGCTACGTGTTGGGCACCGCCCTCAACGCCCTGGGTCAGACCCTCGCCCAGCCCGACCCTTTGGCGGTCTCCGCCTTCTACCTGCGGCCCGCCGCCCCCGGCCCGGCGAACCTGCGTACCGAGACCATCCGCGAGGGGCGTCGCACGGCCACCGGCGCCGTCGTGGTCGAGCAGGGCGGCAAGGAGATCCTGCGCGCCACCGCCACCTATGGCGACCTGAGCGTGGAGGGACGCGAGCTGCACCTTCAAGGTCCGCCGGAGCTGCCTGCCCCCGAGGAGTGCCAGGTGCCGAGCGAGTTCTCCGGCGAGGTGGAGGGCATCACCATCGCCCGGCGCGTCGAGTACCGCTACCCGCGCCGTCCCGCCTGGTTGGACGGGCAAAAGGACGGTCGCCCCGAGGTCGAGTTCTGGATGCGCTTCGCCGACGGTCGCGACGCCGACACCCACTCCCTGCCCGCCATGGTGGACTTCGCGGTCCCGGCGGTGCTGGAGATCGGTGAGTTCAACACGATCACCGTGGAGCTGAGCACCCACGTGCGCGCCCGGCCGGCCCCCGGCTGGTTGGCTTGTCGGGTGTTCACCAGGCACCTGTCCCATGGTCTGCACGAGGAGGACATGGAGATCTGGGACGGTCAGGGCACTTTGGTCGCCCAGGCTCGCCAGCTGGCCATGCTGATCTGAGGGCTGTCCGCGTGTGAGGGCGGGTGCCGTTCGGGGCCCGCTCCGACCACTAGAACCCAAGATCACCGGGGGCGGGCCCCGCCCGTTCGTGGTGGGACCCGGGTGAGTTCAGTGGTCGGTGCGGGACTGTAGGCGTTCGTGGCGTTGGCGGGCGGCCTGGGCGGTGCCCAGACCCAGCCCGTAGGCCAGTTCCTGCCAGGTCATTCCGCGCCCTTTGGCCATGGTGAGCAGGCCGGCCTCCATCTGGTCGAACTCGGCGCGGGCCAGGGGCACCAGGGTCAGGGCGGCGGTCAGGTCGGCCTCGTCCACGGCCGGGGCGCCTTCGTCGGGTACGGCGGTGCCGGCGGTCAGGTCGCACACGCGTTGGATGGCCTCGTGGGCGAACATGGGCAGGCGGCGCTCCTGCCACAGGTCGCGTGCCTCTCCGGTGGCGTGGCGTTCGGTGATGCGGAAGAGGGCCTCGGGGGCGCGGGCGCGGCGGATCCGTTCGGGGTCGGGTCGGCTGAAGGGGTGCTGTTCGGTACTCATGCTTCAACTATGCGTTGGCATGAGAATGTTGTCAACAGAGTATTCAAAATGGTTTGTTCAAGCCCGATTGTGCAGGGCGCGGGCGGTGCGACCGCGCCAGAGCACCCCTTGGCGGGGTGAGAACAGGTAGGCCAGGGTGAACAGGGCGGCCTGGGCGAGCACGATGCACCCGCCGGTGGACACGTTCAGGTGGAAGCTGGTGAAGACCCCGCTCACCGAGGCCGTGACCGAGACCGCCATGGCGATGAGCAGCATCCGCTCGAAGCGGTCGGTGAGCAGGTAGGCGGTCGCACCGGGGATGATCACCATGGCCACGACCAGGATGATGCCCACCGCCTGCAGCGCCACCACCACGGTCACCGACAACAGGCCCAGCAGCAGGGTCTCCAACAGGCGCGGGTTGACGCCGATGGCGTGGGCGTGGACCGGGTCGAAGGCGTACATGGTCAGGTCGCGGTGCTTGTACCAGACCACCGCCAGCACCACCGCGGCCAGGATCAGCACCTGGAGGATGTCGGTGTCGGAGGCCCCCAGGACGTTGCCGAAGAGGATGTGGCTCAGGTCGGTCTGGCTGGGCACCCGGGAGACCAGGACCAGCCCCAGGGCGAACAGGGCGGTGAAGACCACCCCGATGACGGCGTCCTCCTTGACCCGGGAGGTGCGGTTGACCACCCCGATCAACGTGACCGAACCGGCGCCGAAGACCAGGGCCCCCAGGGCGAAGGGCAGCCCGAACATGTAGGAGAGCACCACCCCGGGCAGTACGGCGTGGGAGACCGCGTCGCCCATCAGGGACCAGCCCACCAGGGTCATCCAGCACGAGAGGACGGCGCACACCAGCCCGGCGACCAGGCTGACCAGTAGGGCGCGTTGGACGAACTCGAATCGCATCGGCACCGTGAACCACTCCACGAGCGCGGTCACCGTGTCCATGTGGCCCCCTCCGAGGCTTGGATGCCGAACGCCTCCAGCAGCACGTTCGGTTCGAGTACCTGTTCGGGTGGGCCGTGGGCGATGACCCGGCCCTGTAACAGGAGCGCCTCGTCGCACAGCGCGGGCACCTGGGACAGGTCGTGGGTGGAGACCAGCAGGGTGTGTCCGGCTCGGCGCAGTTGGAGGAGTAGTTCGGTGATGGTGGCCTCGGAGCGTTTGTCCACCCCGGCGAAGGGTTCGTCCAGCAGCAGCACGGCGGCGTCCTGGGCGATGGCGCGGGCGACGAAGGCGCGTTTGCGCTGGCCGCCGGAGAGCGCGCCGATCTGGCGGTCGGCCAGGTCGGTCAGGTCGGTGCGGGCCAGGGCGTGCTCGACGGCCTCGCGGTCGGTGGGGCGCGGTCGGCGTCGGCCTCCCATGTGGCCGTAGCGGCCCATCATGACCACGTCGCGGACCCGGACGGGGAAGGCCCAGTCGACCTGTTCGGACTGGGGGACGTAGCCGAGCAGTCCTTTGCGGCGGGCGGTGGCGCTCTTCATGCCCTGGACGCGTACGCGGCCGCGGTCGGGTGTGACCAGGCCGAGCACGGTCTTGAACAGGGTGGACTTGCCCGAGCCGTTCATGCCGAGTAGGCCGCAGACACGCCCTGGCCGTACGGACACGCTCACCTCGTCCAGGGCCAGGACGTCGCCGTAGCGGACGGTGGCGTCCTTGACCTCGATGGCGGCGCTCACGGCCTCCTCCTTGCCTTGTGCGGGTGGGCGGCTCATGTGGTGGTCAGGCCCTCGACGATGGCCTCGGCGTCGTGGCGCAGCAGGTCCAGGTAGGTGGGAACGGGCCCGTCTGCCTCGGAGAGGGAGTCGACGTAGAGGGTCTGTCCCATCCGTGCGTCGGTCTCGCGGATCACCGACTGTTGGGCGCCGTCGTTGACGGTGCTCTCGCAGAAGACGGTGGGAACGTCGTTGTCTTGGACGAACTCGGCCACGGCGGCGATCTGTTGGGGGGTGCCCTCGCTTTCGGCGTTGACCGGCCACAGGTATCGCTCGGTCAGGTCGGCGTCGCGGGCCAGGTAGGAGAAGGCGCCCTCGCAGGTGACCAGGGCGCGGGCGTTGTCGGGGACCTCGGCCAGTTCGGTGTCCAGGTAGGTGGAGACCTCGTTGATCTCGTCCTTGTAGTCCTGGGCGGCTCGGGCGAAGTCGTCGGCGCCCTCGGGGTCGAGTTCGGTCAGGGCGGCCTGGATGTTGTCGACGTAGGTCAGGGCGTTGGTGGGTGACATCCAGGCGTGGGGGTTGGGTTCGCCCTGGTGGTCGCCGGAGGAGATGGGGATGGTCTCGACGTCTTGGGTGAGCACGGTGGTGGGGGCCTGGACGCGTTCGGTGAACTGGGCGAACCAGGCCTCAAGACCCAGGCCGTTCTCCAGGATGAGGTCGGCGTCCTGGCCGCGGACGAGGTCGTCGGGGGTGGGTTCGTAGCCGTGGATCTCGGCGCCGGGGCGGGTCAGGGAGGCCACGCGTACGCGGTCGGCGGCGATGTTCTCGGTCATGTCGGCCAGAACGGTGAAGGTGGTCAGGACCAGGGGGCGACCGTCGTCGTCGGAGGCCTGTCCGGTGGAGGAGGTGCAGGCGGTCAGACTGAGCGCGGGGACCAGGGCGCAAACCGTGACCAACCAGGTCTTTGAAGACAACCCATCTCTAATGTTCGGCACGCCTAACTTTTACCACAGTCGAGACGAACCCACACATGCCGCTGTCGACTTTTCGGTGTGGGATACGACCGTTTCGCGCCTCCTGAATCCGTTGTAGTCATTGCAGTCATTACTGCAATGACTGTACGATGAAGGCATGAGTGAACCCACCGAAGCCGAACTCGCCTTCGTCGACGACCTCGCGGTCTTCTTCGAACACGAAGGCATGCCGCTGATCGCCGGACGCGTCATCGGCTGGCTACTGGTGTGCGATCCGCCCGAACAGAGCGCCGCCCGCCTGGCCGAGGTGCTCCAGGTCAGTCGCAGCTCCATCGGCAGCGCCACCCGGATGCTCACCCCCAGCGGGCTCGTGGAGGGGGTGCGCAAACGCGGCCACCGCCAGGAGTACTTCCGTATCGCCGCCGACGGGTGGAGCCGCATGCTCCAACGCCGCTACGCGCAGACCACCGAGTTTCGTCGCGTCACCGAACGCGGACTCGCCGCACTACAGGACGCCTCACCGCGGCGGCGCGAGCGCCTGGAGAACGTGCACGAGCTCTACGGGTTCCTGGAGACCGAACTACCCGCCCTGCTCGACCGCTGGCGGGACCGACAGCGAAAGGACACCTCATGAGCAAGGCCGGCACAAGACCCGACGACTTCCACCGCGAACACATCGACATGCCCCAGGGCCGCCTGAGCGTCATCACCCAGGGCCCCGAAGGCGCCCCGCCGGTGCTGTTGCTGAGCGGGGGCGGGGTGGACAACGCCACCCTGAGCTGGCGCCACCTCATCCCCGACCTGGCCCGCGACCACCGGGTCATCGCCCCCGACTGGCCCAAGCAGGGACACAGCCGCGACTGGAACGGAATCGCCGACCACGCCGCCCTGCGCCGCTGCGTCACCGCGATCCTGGACCACTACGACGTGGACCGGACCGGGGTGGTGGGCATGTCCCAGGGCGGGGCGATGACCCTGGACACCGCCATCGAACACCCCGACCGGGTGGAACGCGTCGTGGCCATCAACCCGGGCGGCGTGCTCTCCTTCGCCCCCGGATACCACCAACTCCTGTGGCTCACCGCCAAGAGCCGCCTGCTCAACACCACGCTGCCCGGTCTGATGGTCGGGGACCGGCGCAAGGTGGAGCTCTTCGTCCGCAAGGCGCTGTTCGCCGGCCCCGCACCCGACCAGGAACAGGTCATCGACGAGGTCATGGCCGAGATCGAGGCCAATGGGGCGGGCTCCTCGGACTGGCAGAACACCTCCATCGGCCCCTGGCGCATGAACGTGGACCTGCGGCCACGCCTGGGCGAGATCGGCTGCCCCACCCTGTTCATCGCCGGGGAGAAGGACATCGGCGTCAAGCCCGCCACCACCATCGCCGCCGCCCGCGCGGTTCCCGGAGCCCGCGTCGAACTTCTCGCCGGTCAGGGGCACTGGGCCAACCGCCAGTCCCCCGAGTGGGTCGGCCGCCTGGTACGCGACTTCCTCACCGAGATCGAACCCGGCTCGTAGGGCCTGGAACGCACGGGAGATTCGGGGCCCGTGGGATCGTTGGGCAAGACAGGGACGATAATCCGTAAACTGGACTCCCCCACCGCGCCGCGCCCCCGCGTGGCCCTTTCCCGTCCCCGCGGGCCCCCACGCCCCACGACCCCCATCAGGAGTAACCGGTGGCCGATTCCCAGCGCACGCTGCACGAACGCTACGAATTGCGTGCAGAGGTCGGCCGGGGAGGCATGGGCCGGGTATGGAAGGCCCACGACATACGACTCAACCGCACCGTGGCGGTCAAGGAGATCCTCCTGGGCCCCGGCCTGGACGAGGACGACCGCACCCGCATGGCCGCCAGGGCACGGCGCGAGGCCCAGGCCACCGCCATGGGCCAGCACCCCAACATCGTGACCGTCCACGACATCCTGGAGGACGACGGTCGCCCCTGGATCGTCATGGAGTTCCTGGAAGGGGAATCCCTGCACCGGATCGTGCGCGACCAGGGGCCGTTGGAGCCCGAGCGCGCCGCCGCCTGGGGATTGTCCCTGCTCGACGCGTTGGGCACGGCCCACGCCCAGGGCATCACCCACCGCGACGTCAAGCCCGAGAACGTCATGGTCACCGACTCCGGCCGGGTGGTCCTGACCGACTTCGGCATCGCCACCATCGCCGACACCGCCGCGGTCACCCAGACCGCCGGGGTGATGGGCTCACCGGCCTACCTGGCCCCCGAACGCCTGGCCTCGTCCCCGGCCAGCCCCGCCGGTGACCTGTGGTCGCTGGGCGCCACCCTCTACCAGGCCACCACCGGCGTCTCCCCCTTCCAACGCGAGGGCATCCCGGCCACCCTGCACGCGGTGCTCAACGCCGAACCTCCCGGTGTCCTGCCCGGCCCGCTGGGCGGGGCGATCCAGGGGATGTTGGTCAAGGACCCCGCCCGACGGCTGGACGAGGCGGGCAGCCGATCCCTGATGGAGGCCGCGGCCCGTGGGTCCGAACACGGTGGCGACAACGGGTCACGACCCGCCACCGGCCCCCAGACCGGCACGACCACGCTCGGTGCGGGCACCCCGCCCACGGGCAACAGACCACCGCACCCCTATGGGACGCACCCGCAGCAGGTGGGGCATCCACAGGCGGCCCCGCCCTTCTCGGCCCCCACCCAGGTGAGCGACGCGGGCACCATGCCCGTGACCCCACAGGGTTCGCGTCGCCTGTCCTGGCCGGTGGTCGTGCTGACCCTGGGACTGGCCTCCCTGGTGGTGGCCGCCTCCCTGGTCGTGTTCAACCCCTGGAGTGATGAGCAGGGCGTGGTCTCGGCCGGCACCGGAACCTCCGAGGAGGAGGCCGGCGAGGAGCCCACCGAGGCCGAGGAACCGGCGGCCTCGCCCTCCACCCCCGTCGTGGAGACCGACGAGGAAGGCGACCCCACCGCCGCGGGCATGACCTGGACCCAGGACCCCGAGGGCTTCTCGATGCTCGTTCCCGACGGATGGGTCCGCCGGGTCGAGGGCGACAGCGTCTTCTACGACTCCCACACCGACAACTCCTACCTGCAGGTGGACCGCACCGCCCACCCCACCGACGACCAGTATCAACACGTGCTGGACCAGGAGGACGTCTCCGGCGGCGACGAACGCTTCCCCGGTTATGAGCGGGTCCGAGTGGAGGACGTCACCGGCACCACCGACTTCCACTCGGCCGCCGACTGGGAGTTCATCTGGTCCCAGAACGGGGTGCCCCGGCACCTGATGGCCCGCAACATCACGGTGACCAGCGGTGACTACTACACGGTGCTGTTCGCCGCCGAGGAGAACCGGTGGACCCAGCAGGGCGACCTGCGCGAGAACGCCATCACCTCCTTCGACCCGTTGTGACCACGGCGGTGGACGCGCGGCGGTACCCTCGATGCGTTCGTCCCTGAGCTGTGAGAAGGAGGGGCCGGGGTGACCCACACCTGGACCGCGATCGACTTCGAGACCGCCAACGCCGACCGCGGCAGTGTCTGCGCGGTGGGTCTGGTGCGCGTCGAGGAGGGTCGGGTGGTGGACCGCTACAGCACCCTGATCCGCCCACCGGAGCAGGTGTCGTTCTTCTCCCGGCACAACACCGCGGTGCACGGCATCACCGCCGCCGACGTGGTCGGGGCGCCCACCTGGCACGGAGTGCGCGACCGGATCCTGGAGTTCGCCCAGGGTGGGGCGCTGGTGGCGCACAACGCCGCCTTCGACATGGGTGCGCTGCGTCAGGCCTGTGCCCACACCGGCCAAGAGCTGCCCGCCCTGGACTACGCCTGCACCCTGGCCCTGTCCCGACGCACCTGGAAGTTGCCCGACCACCGTCTGCCCACGGTGTGCGCGCACATCGGCCACGAGATCACCCGGCACCACCGGGCCGACGCGGACGCCGAGGCGGCCGCCCACATCATGATCGCCGCCATGCGCGACTACGGCACCACCTCACTGCCCGAACTGGCGCGGGCCTCCCGGATGCCGTTGCGCCGGGCCGAGGCCGTCGCCGCCACCGTGCTGCCCGTGCCCATCGCACCGACCACGGTGCGGGCGGCGGCCACCGAGGACCGGTTCGGTCGTTGGCAACGGGCCGCGCAGAGCCCCCTGCCCGAGCCCTCCCCCGACGCCGACCCGGCCGGCCCCCTGTTCGGGCGCACGGTGTGCGTGTCCGGAGACCTGAACGGGATGGACAAGCCCGAGGTGTGGAAGCGCATCGCCGAGGCCGGTGGACTTCCCGCCAAGAACGTCACCAAGAAGACCGACGTGTTGGTGGTCGGAGACAGCGACCACGGGGGCAAGACCTCCAAGCACCGACAGGCGGAGACCTACATCGCCAAGGGCCAGCGCATCGACATCATCACCGGCTCGGAACTGATGGCCCGCCTGGGCATGGCCTCGGCCTGAAAGGCACCGGAGGGCGCCCGCGCACGTGCGTCGAGTCGACCTTGAGGTCGACATCGGTAGTGTCGCCGCCCCAACGGCCTTGAACTCCGGGCCGGTGGGGCGGCGACCGTGAGGGACTACCCGCGGCTCACAGGTTGCCGGGGCCCGCACCGTCGCCGACGATCGAGGGCACGTCCTCGGCCGGGTCCAGGCTGTAGGAGTAGGGGATCGACTCCACGGTCCCGCCCCCGCTCTCGGGCTCGCCGGAGCCGTCGAAGACGTTGCCGCTCTCCTCCACGGCACCGATGTCGGAGTCGGCGTAACCGGTGTGGGTGGGGTTGTCCACGTCCTCGAAGTAGTTGCCCTCGACGAGCACACCGCCGCCCATGGTGGAGGCCACGCCGTACTCGTCGTTGTCGCGGTAGTAGTTGTTGTACACGTGCACCGGGTTGCCGAAGCGCACCCGGGGATGACGGGTATCGGTGCCGTCGAAGTAGTTGTGGTGGTAGGTCACCCGCAGGTGGCCGGCGTCTTCGGTGTGGTCGTCGGAGTGCCCGACCAGGGACGTCTTGTCGTGGTCGAAGAAGTGGTTCCAGGAGATGGTCACGAAGTCCGACTCGCGCTTGACGTCCACGGCGCCGTCATAGCCGTCGGTGAAGCTGTTGTGGTCGATCCACACGTTGGTGCTGCCCTCCTGGACGTTGACGGCGTCGTCGTCCCAACCGGAGAAGGCGATGTTGCGGATGATCACGTTGGACACACCGTCCACGTCCAGGCCACCGCCGGTGATCTGGGCGCCGTCCAGCCCGATGAGGGTGGTGTCGGCGGGCACGTCGTTCATACCGGACAGCTCGATGGAGCCGTCGATCTGGATGACCTGGGGGCCCGAGCTCGATAGGGCCGAGAGCAGCGCGTCGGTGTCGGAGACGGTGACGACGTCGCCGCCCTCACCGCCGGTGGTGCCGCCGTTCTCACCGGCCCAACCCGAAGGGGTTTCCTGGGCGGCGCCGACCAGGTCGGCGTGGACGGTGGATTCTGAGCCGTCGGTGACGGCGAGCAGGCCGAGCGCGAGGGCTCCGGCGGCGGTGCCGGCCAGCAGGACGGTGCGTGTGGGGGTACCGGATTTGTTGGTCACGGATCGCATGGTGGGTTTCCTTCGGAATCGGGGGTTCTCATCATCCGAGCGGTGCGCGCCTTCACCCCGGGCGGAGGAGTTTTTCGGTTCTTGGGACACCCGCCCCAGAGGTGGCTAACGTGGTGTTCGAACACCGGAATCAAACACGGTCAGGGGCAGAGGGGGTGGGGAGCGGATGGCAGGAATCGATCAGCGGGGTCTACGACCGATCGCCGGCCCCTACCCGGTTTCGGGTCCCACCGGTGTGGCCGTGCGCACCCGCCTCAAGCACCTGACCGTCCAGGACGAGAAGGTACTCCGAATGGTCGGCGCCCATCTGAGTTCGCTGGCCGCCGCTGATCTCAAGGCCCGCTGTGCCGACGGGTTGGACCACGACAGCACGACGTGGGCGGAGCGTAAGCGGGTGCTGACCCCTGAGTGCTCCTCCCGGTGGGCGGGGTCGATCACCAAGGCCACCCACGACCAGTGGGCCCTGGCCCGACGTGTCCAAGCCGCACACCTGCGCTCTGTGGAAGCCGGGGTCGCCACGATCCGGCACCGGTTGTCGTTACCGGTCGGGGCCAAGAGCACCAGGAAGAAGCCGGGCGGCTACCGGTCCCGGCAGGAGTGGCACGCCAAGTCCCGGCGCCTGGCCACCCTGGAGAATCGGTTGGCCATAGCGCGGGCCGACTTCGAGGCAGGGAAAGTCTCTGTGGTGCGTGGCGGTAAGCATTTGGCCCGCAACCGCCACCACCTCGCCAATGCTGGGTTGACCGAGTCCTCATGGCGTGAGCGGTGGGAAGCCCGGCGGTGGTTCCTTCAAGCCGATGGGGAATCGGGGAAGCGGTTCGGCAACGAGACGATCCGCATCACCCCGCAGGGTGAGGTGTCGATCAAACTCCCGGCCCCACTCAAGGAATGGGCGAACGCCCCGCACTGCCGGTACCGGCTCTCCGGCAAGATCGCCTTCGCCCACCGAGGCCGGGAGTGGGCCGGCCGGGTGAAAGCGAACCGGGCGGTGGCCTACCGGGTGCACCTGGATGTGGAACGGGGACGCTGGTACATCACCGCCTCGTGGCAAACGCCGACCACACCGCAGATCCCCCTTCGAGCCGCCCTCACCGAGGGGGTGATCGGTGTGGATATGAACGCCGATCACCTGGCCGCCTGGCGTTTGGACACCCACGGCAACCCTCTCGGTGACCCACGCCGCTTCGACTACCAGTTGTCGGGCACCGCTTCCCATCGTGACGCCCAGGTCCGCCACGCCTTGTCCGGGCTGTTGCGCTGGGCGCACCGGTGCGGTGTGAAGGCGGTCGCGGTGGAGGATCTGGACTTCATGGACTCCAAGACCCGGGAAAGGCACGGAGGCAGGAAACGGTTCCGGCAGGTCATCTCCGGGATGCCCACCGGCAGACTCAAAGCTCGGCTGACCTCGATGGCCGATGCCACCGCGATCACGATCATCGCTGTGGACGCGGCCTACACCTCCAGGTGGGGTGCCCAGCACTGGCAAAAACCCACCACCAGCAGGAGAAGGAAGACGTCCCGGCACGATGCGGCGAGCATCGTGATCGGGCGACGCGCCCAAGGGCACCCGATCCGGCGTCGGACGGCACCGCCCCCGCATCACCGGAGTGATGGTGCGGGGCATCGGACCGTTCAGGCCAGGTCGGGCGCTCGTGGGGGTGAGGGAATCCGCCTCTCCGGTGTGGAACGCGCACACGATGCGCGCGCCCAAGCCTTGGAGGAAGGAGAACGCGGAGGACCAGTGCATCCAACACCGTTCGGGGTGCGCGCAGGACCAGGGGTGGCATCGGATGTCACTCCTGCGCACTGCTGAGGAACGGTGGGAAGCGCGGGACGCCCCTGAACGGAAACGATGTGCGGTCGATGGCGTCTCGGGAGTGGGCCCGTGCGCCGAACGGGAAGGTGACCCGTATTCGTGCAAACGCTTTCCGTGCACAAGAAGCTACGATCCCGTTACAGGTAAGTCAATGCCGGTAACGCGAAAGATTCGCCCACGATCGCTCTTTCCTCGTGTCACGGCAGGTCGGTGCGGGTCCTTCGGGGCGATCTTTCCGCATGGCCCTCACGTTCGGGTGTGCGTGGAGGTTCGCTCACGCTCGGAGGTCCTTGGCAAGCGTTTGCTCGTCGATGCGGCCCGGTTCGCCCCGCTGCGGCGCCGCTCACGGGGTGGGGCGGGCACCGTGTTCGGGCCGCTCGCGCGGCCGCTCACCGATGGGTCGGTGGGCCCTCCCCCGCTCAGGGTGGGTCTGGTGTGATCGTCGTGTTTGCCGTACGCTTTGGAAAGCGCTTTCAAAGAGAGGTGGTTACAACCCATGGCAGACCACGTGCTGGGCGTCGCGATGAACGGCGTCACCGGCCGAATGGGCTATCGGCAGCACCTGACCCGTTCGATCCTGGCCATCCGTGACGCAGGCGGCCTGGAGCTGCCCGACGGCACCCGCGTCATCCCCGAACCGGTGCTGGTGGGGCGTTCCGAGCACAAGCTGCGCGAGATCGCCCGGCGACACGACATCGAACGCTGGACCACCGACCTGGACTCGGTACTCGCCGACGACAGCGTCTCGATCTACTTC
This sequence comes from Nocardiopsis sp. NPDC006832, assembly GCF_040635885.1. Lineage (NCBI taxonomy): Bacteria > Bacillati > Actinomycetota > Actinomycetes > Streptosporangiales > Nocardiopsidaceae > Nocardiopsis > Nocardiopsis sp. NPDC006832. The sequence continues at coordinate 185,830 of NZ_JBEYLC010000004.1, forward strand.
GACGCCCAGATCACCCATGCGCGGGAGGCGGCGGTGCGTTCGGCCATCGCCGCGGGCAAGCACGTCTACGTCGAAAAGCCCACCGCCGACACCCTGGAGGCCGCCCTGGAACTGGCCAAACTCGCCGAGCAGGCGGGGGTGCGCAACGGTGTGGTCCAGGACAAGCTCTTCCTGCCCGGCCTGCTCAAACTCCGCAGACTCGTGGACAGCGGCTTCTTTGGAAAGATCCTTTCCATCCGGGGCGAGTTCGGTTACTGGGTCTTCGAGGGCGACTGGCAGCCCGGACAGCGGCCCAGTTGGAACTACCGGGCCGAAGAGGGCGGCGGCATCGTGCTGGACATGTTCCCGCACTGGCACTACGTCCTGGAGCACCTGTTCTCCCCGGTGCGCACCGTCACCGCCCGCACCGCCACCCACATCCCCCAACGCCGGGACGAGCAGGGCCGGGACTATGAGGCCACCGCCGACGACGCCGCCTACGGCATCTTCGAACTCACCGACGGCACCATCGCCCAGATCAACTCCTCCTGGAGCGTGCGGGTGGACCGTGACGAGCTGGTGGAGTTCCAGGTGGACGGCACCCACGGCAGCGCCGTGGCCGGCCTGCGCCACTGCCGCATCCAGCACCGTTCCACCACCCCCAAGGCGACTTGGGACCCCGACGCCGTCGACGCGGGGGGCTACCGCGACCAGTGGGAGCGGGTCCCCGACAACACCGACTTCCCCAACGGTTTCCGGGCCCAGTGGGAGGCCTTCCTGGCGCACGTGGTGCTGGGCACCGACTTCCCCCATGACCTGCTCTCCGGGGCGCGCGGCATCCAGATGGCCGAGGCCGGGCTGGACTCGGCCCGCACCGGACGCACCGTGGAGCTGAGCGAGGTGACGACCCGATGAGCGACCTGATGCTGCCCTCCCTCGAAGGTGGCACCACACCCTTCTCCCCCACCGGCCCCCGCGCCGAGACCACTGTGCTGTCCCCCGCCCGCACCCGTGTGGCCTACGCCGCCGCCCACGTGGTCGCCGACCCCACCGCCGTCAACGCGCCGGGGGAAGCGGCCCGCCTGGACTGGGACGCCACCCTGGCCTTTCGGCACCACCTGTGGGACCAGGGGTTGGGCGTGGCCGACGCGATGGACACCGCCCAGCGCGGCATGGGGCTGGACTGGCCCGCCACCGCCGAGCTGATCCGCCGCTCGGGTGCGGAGGCCGCCGCTCGCGGGGCCGCCCTGGCCTGCGGGGTGGGCACCGACCAACTGGGGTCTTCGCGTCAGTCTTTGGAAAGCGTTGTCCAGGCGTATGTCGAACAACTCGACACCGTCCAGGGCGCCGGGGCCGCTCCGGTGTTGATGGCCTCGCGTGCGCTGGCCGCCGTGGCTCAGGGCCCCGACGACTACGCCAAGGTCTACGCCTCGCTGTTGGAGCGGGCCGAGCGTCCGGTGATCCTGCACTGGCTCGGTGAGGCCTTCGACCCGGCCCTGGCCGGCTACTGGGGGTACCGCGACCCGGCCGAGGCGATCGAACCGGTGGCCGAGCTGATCACCGACCACGCCGCGAGTGTGGAGGGCATCAAGGTGTCCCTGCTCGACGCCGACCTGGAGGTGCGTCTGCGCCGGCTGCTCCCCGAAGGGGTACGCCTGTACACCGGCGACGACTTCCACTACCCCGAGCTGATCCAGGGCGACGACCATGGCCACTCCGACGCCCTGCTGGGCGTCTTCGCCGCCATCGCCCCGGTGGCCGGTCGTGCCCTGGCGGCGCTGGACGAGGGCGACACGGCCCGCTACCGCGAACTGATGGACGCCACCGTGCCCCTGGCCCGGCACCTGTTCTCCGCGCCCACCTTCTACTACAAGACCGGGATCACCTTCCTTGCCTGGCTCAACGGCCACCAGAAGGGCTTTCACATGGTGGGTGGGCTGCACAGCGCGCGTTCGCTGCCCCACCTGGCGCAGATCCTGCGCCTGGCGGACCGGGCCGGGGCGCTCAGCGACCCCGACCTGGCGATGGAGCGTATGGGACGGCTGCTGCGCGTTTCGGGGGTGGAGCGATGACCATCGTCCCCCGAGCCGCGGACGTGGACGTGCCCTCCGGGCTCAAGGCCGAGGTGCCCACCCCGGCCCCGGGCGACGCGGTCCTGTCACGGCTCTCCCTGAACCAGGCCACCACCAAGTACTGGAGTCTGCGTCAGGCGGTGGACGGCTGCCTGCGCGCGGGCGTGCCGGCCATCGGCCCCTGGCGCGAACAGGTCGCCGAGGCCGGGCTCGCGGCGTCCGCGCGTCTGTTGCGCGACTCGGGTCTGCGGGTGTCCACCTACTGCCGGGGCGGGTTCCTCACCGATCTCGACCCCGCAGTGGCGTTGGAGGACAACCGTCGGGCGCTGGACGAGGCCGCCGAGTTGGGTGCCCCCGTCCTGGTCATGGTGGTGGGCGGCCTGCCCGAAGGCGACCGTGACCTGGTCGGCGCCCGGGAACGGGTGGGCGAGGCCTTGCAGGTGTTGGCGCCCTACGCCGCCGAACGCGGTGTGCGGTTGGGGTTGGAGCCCCTGCACCCGATGTTCTGCGCCGATCGCGCGGTGTTGTCCACCCTGGGCCAGGCCCTGGAGTGGGCGGAACCCTTCCCCGCGGAGCAGGTGGGCGTGGTGGTGGACACCTACCACGTGTGGTGGGACCCGGCGGTGTACGAGCACATCGCCTGGGCGGGCCCACGTGGACGCATCGCCTCCTTCCAGGTGTGCGACTGGGTCCTGCCCCTGCCCGCCGACCCGCTGTTGGGTCGGGGCATGGTCGGCGACGGCCACATCGATGTTCGTTCCCTGTACCGGGCGGTGCGGGCCGCCGGTTATGAGGGCGACGTCGAGTGGGAGGTGTTCAACGCCGATGTGTGGGCCGCCGACGGTGACGACGTCATCGCGACCATGGCCCGCCGCCACGTCCAGCACGTCCTGTGAACCAGATCCGACCTCGCCGCCAGGGGCGGCGCCCTCGTGACAAGGAGCAAAGCGCATGAATTTCGACGGGATCCTGTTCTTTCCCCTCACACCCTTCGACGACGCCGGAGCGGTGAACCAGGAGGTGCTCGCCGAGCACGTGGCCTCGGGTGTGGCCCATGGGGCCGGTGGGGTGTTCACCGCATGTGGCACCGGTGAGATCCACGCCCTGTCCGCGGCCGAGCACGCCGCGGTGGTGCGTCGTACGGTCCAGGTGGTCGACGGTGCCGTTCCGGTGGTGGCCGGTGCCGGTGGCAGTGTGGGCACCGCCATCGAGCAGGCGCGGACCGCGTTGGAGGCGGGTGCGGACGCCATCTTGTTGTTGCCGCCCTACCTGGTCTCGGCGCCCCAGCGGGGTCTGGTGGAGTACGTCAGGGCGGTGGCGGAGGCGGTGGAGATCCCCATCATCGTCTATCAGCGCGGCTCCATGGTGTTCTCCCCCGATTCGGCGGCGGAGTTGGCGGCCATCCCACGGGTGGTGGGCATCAAGGACGGTGTGGGTGACCTGGGGAACATGCACCAGGTCGTGTTGACGGTGCGCTCGGTGCGCGGTGCGGACTTCACCTTCTTCAACGGGTTGCCGACCGCGGAGTTGACCGTTGCGGCCTATTCCGGGGTGGGTGTGCCGTTGTACTCCTCGGCGGCCTTCGCGTTCGTCCCGGAGGTGGCCGACGCCTTCTACAAGGCCTTCCACTCCGCCGACCCGCTCGCGGGGCGCTTGGTGAGCGAGTTCTACGACCCGCTGGTGCGGCTGCGTGATCGTTCCCCGGGGTACGCGGTGTCGTTGGTCAAGGCCGGGGCCCGGTTGCGCGGGGTGCGGGCGGGCGCGGTGCGCGCTCCCTTCGTCGACCTGACCTCGGCGGAGGAGGCCGAGTTGTCGGCGTTGATCGAGACGGGTCTGTCCCTGGTCGGGAAGGGCTGAGCGGGTGCGTGTCACCGAGGTGGCGGCCCGCGCGTTCCGTCTGCCGCTGCGGCGATCCTGGGACGGTGGTGTGGACCGCAACGACATCGTGGTGGTGCGGGTCGCCACCGATGCCGGGGTGGTGGGCACCGGGTTCTCCTGGACCCCGTTGATCGGGGCGGGGGCGGTGGAGTCGTTGGTCAACACCGACCTGGCTCCGGTGGTGGTGGGCGGGCTCGCCCACCCGTGCCGGTGGGAGGAGTTGCGGTGGCATCTGCGCGAGGCGGGCACCACCGGGTTGACCCTGATGGCCCTGGCCGGGGTGGACATCGCCCTGTGGGATGTCCAGGCCAAGGTGGCCGGGATGTCGCTGGTGGACCTGATCGGTCGGCGTCGCGATCGGGTCGCCGCCTATGGCAGCGGGGTCAATCTCGACTACGACTCCGCCGACCTGCTCGAACAGGTGAGTTCCTGGGTCGGGTCCGGGCATCGGGCCGCCAAGATCAAGGTGGGCTCGGCCGAGGTGGCGCGCGACGTCGAACGGGTCGCCGCGGTGCGCGGTGTGTTGGGCCCGGATCGGACGCTGATGGTGGACGCCAATCAGCGTTGGGACGTGCCCACCGCCGTGCGGGCCCTGGATCGGTTGGTCGAACACGATCCGCTCTTCGTGGAGGAGCCGTTGCCGGCCCAGGATCTGGCCGCGCATGAACGCCTGCGGGCGCGCACCGCGGTGCCCTTCGCCCTGGGTGAGAACCTGCGCGGCGTCGAGGAGTTCGACAGGTTCGTCGAGGCGGGGGTGTGCGACGTGGCCCAGCCCAACGTGGTGCGGGTCGGTGGCATCACCCCGTTCCTGCGGGTGGCCGAGTCGATGGCGCGGCGTGGGGTGCCGGTGGCGCCGCACCTGTTGCCGGAGTTGTCGGGGCAGTTGGCGTTGTGCGTGCCCCGGGTGGCGATGGTCGAGGACATCGACCACGCCTCGTTCGAGGCGTTGGGGGCTTTGGCCGCCCCCAGCGGGGTGCGGATCGGTGAGGGGTGGCTGAGCGCCGAGACCGGCCTTGGTCACGGTCTGTCCTTCGCCCGGGATCTGTCCCCACTCCCCTAGCACGGGACGCGTCCTCTGGCACGGGACGCGAACGGGGGTGGTGGAGCGGAATCGCTCCACCACCCCCGCTGGGGTTCACCGGGCGGGGCGCTGCGTGCTCTCGCGCATGAGGACCTCGCCTTGGACGTTGAGGGTGCGGTTCTCGCCCTCGTGGTCGGTCTCCAACGCCATCTGCGCGGCGCGTTCGCCCATCTGTTCCAGGGGTAGGCGCACGGTGGTCAGGGCGGGGGTGAGGTCGCGCAGGGTGGGGATGTCGTCGAACCCGGCCACGGACAGTTCCTGGGGTACGCCAATGCCCGAATCGCGCAGGGCGGCCATGGCGCCGGTGGCCATGACGTCGTTGACCGCGAACAGGCAGGTGGCGTCGGTGCCCAGGCGCATCAGGCGTCGGGTGGACTCGAATCCGCCATCGCGGGTGAAGTCGCCGTGCACGATGTTGTGGTGTTCCAGCTCGATGCCGGCGGCGGAGAGCGCGGAGTGGAAGCCGTCCAGTCGCTCGCGGGCGGTGCTCAGGTTGGTGGGGCCGGCCAGGATGGCGAAGCTCCGGTGTCCCAGGGCGATGAGGTGGCGGGCCAGTTCCGCGGCCCCGGCGTGGTTGTCGGGGTTGACGGTGTCGGCGGGCAGCCCGGGTTGGGACACGCACGCCACGCGTCCGCCCTGTTGTTGGAAGGCCTCGATCTCGCGGATCAGCCGGGCGTTGCTCTCCTCGTCGGTGGAGCGCGAACCGACCAGGACGATGGCCCTGGCGCGGTGGGCGCGCAGGGTCGCCAGGAGGGTGCTCTCCTTCTGGGCGGAGCGGTGGGTGGTGCCCAGGACGGTGACCAGTCCCTGTTCCTCGGTGTGGCGGGTGACCCCGCGTGCGATGGAGGAGAAGTAGGGGTCGGCGATGTCGTGGACGAGCAGCCCGACCAGGGAGCTGCTGTTGCGGGCCAGCGTTTGAGCGGAGGCGTTGGCCAGGTAGCCCAGTTCCTCGGCGCTGGCGTTGACCTTCTCGCGCAGGCGTTCGCTGACCTGGCGGGTGCTGCCGTTGATGACTCGGGAGGCGGTGGCCAGTGACACCCCCGCGTGTTGTGCCACCTGTTCCAGCGTCACATACGACGAACTCACGACCCTGCCCCTTCTGCCATGACCTGTGGGAAAACTCTTTCCCAGGCTAGTGGAAGGTCGGGGGTGACCGTCGCCGTATGGGGAAGGTGGTTGGGCGCGCACCTAGCCGACCCGCCCTTCGCTCAGTTGTGTGCGCCAGGTTCGGGTGGGGTTCCAACCCAGTTCGGTGCGGGCCCGCCGGTTGGAGAAGACCGCGCGGCCATCGGCCAGGGCGGCGCTGTGCGGTGCGGTGGTCGGGTGCAGGTGGGCCATGAGTTCGTCGACGGGGCCGGGGGCCAGGGGGTCGTCGGCAACGGCGTTGTAGACCTGGCCGTGCCGGACCCGTTCGGGGTGTTCGATGACCAGGGAGAACAGTTCGGCGGCGTCGCGCGCGTCGACGTAGTTGAACAGGGACCCGGCGGCCAGGGCCGGGTCGGCCAGGCGCTCGGCCATGGTGTGGCCCTGTTGGGTGATGGCACCGGCCCATTCCTCGGGGGCCACCACGTAGCCGGGCCGTAGCGCGGAGAGCACGCAGGTGTCGGTGGTGCGGGCCAGGGCCTGGACGGTCTGTTCGATGATCTGTTTGCTCAGCCCGTAGGCGTGCCAGGGTTCGACGGGGTGGTCCTCGTCCAGGGGCAGGTAGCGCGGAGTCCAGGTGGGGGTGTTGTAGCCGTAGACGGTGGGGCTGGAGGCCGCCACCGCCGAGTGGGCGCCGTGTTCGATGGCCGAGGCCAGCACCGCCCAGGCCAGGCCGGTGTTGACCTGCAGGGTTCGCACGTCGGGGTGGGCGAAGGGGACGGCGATCCCGGCCAGGTGGATCACGGCCTGGGGTGCGGCGTGGGTGAAGGCGTCCTCGCGCGCGGTGGCGTCGAGCAGGTCGGCGGTGATCGCGTCGACCCCCTGTGGTGGGGTGGCCGGGGTGGTGTCGACCGAGGTGACCTGGTGTCCGCGTTCGGCCAGGGTCGACAGCACGCTACGGCCGAGCCTTCCCGAACCTCCGGTGACGAGCACGCGCATGGCGGGGTTTCCTTTCCGGGCCCCGAGCGGGTTCGGGGCGTGTTGAGAACGAGGGCGGGGCCACGCCGCGGAGGGGACGGCGCGGCCCCTGGTGGGTCGGGTCCGTGTGAGGGGCGGTGGCCCGGCCCGGGAGGGTGCGGGTCAGGGTTGGTCGGCCAAGGCCTTGGCCAGGGCGGGAAGGTCGTGGGGGTGGCCGTCGGCGATGGCCACCCGCAGGCCGCGTCCCAGGTGGGCTCCGTCCGGTAGGGGGAGCCGTTCGTCCCAGGCCAGGGCCGGTCCCGTTCCGGGGTAATCGTCCGCGCGCAGGAACCACGGTTCCGGGTGCGGGCCGACCTGGTGCAGCAGCAGGGTCCATCGGGCGCCTTGGTCGGTGGCTCCGGTCATGGCGAGCCAGGGCACGCGCGCACCGTGCAGGTCCGCCTCGCCGGTCAGGCCGTCGGGGCCGGTGACCGCGGGTGGGCGCGGGCCCAGGGGGGCACGCCAGAACAGGCCGCCGTAGCCGGCGCCGGGGCGGCCGTTGGTGGCGGGGCTGCCGATGCTCAGCCCTCGTCCCGAGGTGTTGCGCAGGACCGTACGCACGTGCAGTGCCCAGGTGTGTTCGTCCAGGGGTAGCGCGCGCAGGGTGCGTTCCTCGGCGATCAGCTCCCGGCCCTGTGGGTCGGTCCAGGACAGCAGTTCGGTGTGGCGATCGGGTGCCTGTTCCAGGGTGCGTACGTGCCGTTGGCGTCCGTGGTTGTCCAGCAGTACCGAACCGCGGTCGGGGGTGAAGGTGCGCCCGCCCCAGAAGCTGGTGCCGTCCACGTCGGGTACGGCCAGGCCGAACCCCAGGTGGTGGATGTGGTCCTGGGGTCGTAGTTCGGTGACGGTGGTGCCGGCCAGGGTGGTCACCGGGTGCAGGAACGGTCGTGGTGAGAGCACCGGGTCCACGTCGGTGCCGTCGCGGTGTACGGCCACGGTGGTGCCGTTCAGGGACAGGTTCACGGTCGGGCCTCCAACGGGTGCGCGGTGGGTTCGGGCATGGCCCAGGCGGCTCCGAGTTCGGTGAAGCCGCTCATGTGTTGGGCGCTTCGGTGGACCAGGGCGTCGATGCCGTGAACGATGCGATGGGTGACGCCTGCTTCGCGCCACACGTCCTGGTGGCGGGTGGGGATGGGGCGGGGGCTGCGCGGGAGACCGTGCAGCTGTTGGCCGCCGAACACTGGCGGGTGCTGCCGGTGGACATCTCCGAGTTCGAGAAACTGGAGGGCTGTGTGA